>JAITJR010000055.1 GCA_031278855.1 Mycoplasmataceae bacterium
GACCCCAAAAAACCCAACGCCACCAATTTCAATCGCACCAATTACGATGTTTTTGACATTGCCGCCAACGAGTCCAAAGCAATTGCTTTTGCTCGTCGGATTCACCGTCAAGACCCCACTCAAATTATTTATCTTGAACCACATGGCTTTCGTCCCGAAAGTTTCGCTTGCCATTTAGATGGCGATACTCATTGTCCGCCCGTTAACTTAATGATTGAAGCCATTGATGATATTAAAGGTAAAGTAGAAATTCTTGAACTCGCTGCTCGCCAAAAAATTCCCATTATTCAACTTGCCGATGTTGGCTCTAAAGTTCAACTTAATTTTAATAGTCCTAGCGATAACGAAACTGGCAAAAGTGTCATGTTCGGGGTCAGCAAGCAGAAATTACGCTCCCTCATGAATAGTGATTTCACTAATGCCGCCGCCGCTTTTGTCGGTTTAGATAATGCCGCCTTTGACGAAATTGGTCGTTTTTATCTTGGCAAAAAAAATACCCCGTTCGGCGCCGTCACTCCCCAGCTCGGTAGCACCGCTATGGCTGCCGCCGCCCTTGCTACGGAAAAAGCCTTGCGTTATCTTTTAGACAAACAACACTCCCCCCGTTTCCCCTATCGCCGCCTCATCATTGACAAAAAAAATAATTTTTTCAAAACCCAAAACTATCGCCGCCCCCTCGCCATTGTTTTAGATTATCTCTTCCAACTAAAATCTCGCCTCCCCGCACCCTCATAATTTCACTCCGGTCGGCACACAAATCAAATTACGTAAAATCCTCACGTCTTTACTATTATTTCTAGGTTTAATATTACTTAATATTTTATTTTCAACTTCTGGCGTCCAATATATTCGAAGTTTATTTCTAGTTCTGGTAATAGCGGTGTAAAAAATGTTATGAGTAATTAGTTCATCAATTTCATCAGTAATAACAATTTTTACCGAACTATATTCTAACCCCTGTGCTTTGTGGATTGATACGGCGTATGCCACTTGAAAGGGCACAACATCCGATTTAGACAAATCATTATCCTCATCAGTTGATTTATGCTCATCAACTGTAAAACGAATTATAGAGTTATCGCCTGAAGGAGTGTCAAGTAAATCAAAACTATACGATTGTGCATCCATCCCATTTATAGCTTTATCTAATTCAATATCAAATTGGATTTGATTTTTTTCTTCAAAAATCTCAACACCAACAATCCGTCCTTTCATATTATTATAAATTAAAGGCGCAAAGCGTTCAGATTCATTAAATAAAATAGGATCATTGACCTTATAAGACTGCTCCCCCCATTTAACAGCAGGCTGTGGATTTGATTCTTGTAGAAAACGATTAACATTATTAATTCCATAAAGACCATCGTAATTTAAGCATAAAACTATTTCATCTGCTTCAGCAGAGCTAAAAATCGATTCATCCAACGAAATCGAATAACTTTTTTTCGTCATAAATTCGAGAAAACATTCGTTCATGTTCCTTGCTTTATCCCACAATAAACGCAAATCATTATTTTGATTTCTGTATGGCGTAGTTAATTCAAACACAGAGGTACTAGGTATAAAACTTCGGATTACATCAAACCAATTACCAAAGCGAATAGACTCTATTTGATAAACGTCACCCACCAAAACTAACAACTTAAAAGTTGCTTTCTCCAAAATAATCTTCATATCTTTGTTACTGACCGTACTACATTCATCAATAAACAGCAAATCACAATCAGTGATCGAGCTCCCATTTATGAACTTTGCAATGGTAGAAAAACTACAATTAGCGGCGTTAACTCTTCTTTTTAAATTATCAACTGCCGGATTCGTATTTGCCAAGTACAGTTTTTTCTTTTCTGTAAAAAAGTGAGAAAGATGATTTATTAAAGTTGATTTGCCCGTTCCAGCGGCTCCATATATCAACGCAACAGTTGAATTCTCAAACATCGTGGTTAAAGCTGTTTTTTTCTCATTACTATCTATGGGATAGACATTAGACTGCAACCAAGACATCACCGATTTTGAATAATTAGTAATACCAATAGTAGCCAGTTTTTTAAGTTTATTAACAATAAAAACTATATCTTCTTCATAGCTTTTTATATAAATATGATTATTGCGTATTTCTAAACGACGACCAACATGCCCTTCCCATAATAATTGATTGTATTTCTCGATCAATCCACCAACATTTTTAAACTTAGCAGAGCATTCATTGATATCGGTATAAAGTTTCCCCCGAACTTCAATATTATTTTTGATGAAACGTGCAAGAACTTCGTGTTTTCTTTTTTTTGCATCAAAACAATTAAATAAATCACCAAGTTTGGGGTTATGACGTCGCAATGATGAAATAAATGGCATCCGGTCAAACGGCAGACAATCACTAGTTAGACGCAATCCCGATTTCCACTTGTTATTATTTTCATCTAACTGAAGCTTAATAACCTTATTGTTAAGATGGTAAAGCAAATACCATAAAACATTACATCCTGACATATTATTTTTATTAATGCGTTTACATCGATCTAATAAGTCAAATATGGGACTCGTTCTTGCCTTTACATTTGTCAATATTTGCTTTTTTGTATTTTCATATAATTCATTATCCCAATCAAGTAATTCTGTTAAATTTAAGCCAGTTTTAGTTAAGTATGTCATTAGTCCATGATATTCCGCTTTATTACCAGCATTTTCCAATCTAATCTTAAATATCTTTGCAAAATTCTCAATCTCGCAAGGGCGAATTGATACTTCCCATTGTACAATGATGAGAACAGGCATTTTTTCCCCTAGCATTTCTATCTGATCGTCAATAAAACGTAGTTTTGCAGCATAATACTGTGAAATATCTAAATCAGTAAAAGCGATAATCCGATCAAATTTACTAGTTTTCCCATCAGCACGGGTAAAAATTACTTCGTAATAGATTTCTTGGTTAATAAAGATAGGCTTTATCCTTTGAATATAAAATCTGTCACTACCTCTAACTGCAGTATGAAGCAATCTGTGTAGTTTTATTTTTTCTATAATTTTCTCGTAATACTCTTTTAGATTCGAGTCAATATTAACAGGAAACTGATCAATATTATTAAGAATTCCCAAAGAAAATTTATCTCGTACAAAATTTTTAATTTTTAATAAATATTCATAATATTTCAACATTAGTCTCTCAGATTTCTCTTCATCAACTGTGTAATGAGATGCAGCAACTTCTAAAAAATGGTGGAAACGTGAAAACAATCTTAGCTCACCTCGCGCTCTAACATATTTCAATGCTGCACAGATGCACTCGTAAGTATCATCAATATCACTTCCATTAGCGTAGATTTTAAGCATAATATGCTCAATAAGGTTTCTAAGCTGTGCCAAAATATCCTGAGAAACCTCACCTCTTGAAAAAGAATTTGCATTGTTTAGGTAGCGACAAATAACCTGATTGATATTTAAAATTCGTTCATCAATTTTCAGCGGTTGCAAAGTGTTTTGGTCACTAATAATCCTATTCATCACTCCGTGATTATAAACCACTGCCAACAATTCCTCAATGTTTGTACTATTATTACAACACCTAACCTCCCCCCAATGTCAGAGTAATTCAGATACTTTAAATGGAGAAAAATGCTTGATCAAAGTCGGTGTAAATTATCAAGTTTAATTCCTAAAAATATTGCTCCCCAAGAAATCAGGGTAACCGTGTAAAATTGTTTTATGCAAAAACATCCAATGGGCTGTAATCGTATTTGATTTACACCCTCCCATTTCCCCCAAAACTATGTTAAAATGAAACTTAGTTTTTAAAAGAAACAGG
>JAITJR010000079.1 GCA_031278855.1 Mycoplasmataceae bacterium
ATCTTCTTTACGAAATTTTAATGATTCGGTTTGATTTTTACTTTTCATATCTTTTCCCTTCTTTCTGATGAACCGAGAAACAAAAAGCAAGAACTAGCGGATGCTAATTCTTGCTTTAAGAAAAATAAAAACTGTTGGCGCAGTTACTCTCTCTCTCTCTCTCTCACTGCTCTCTTATGTTCATTAACTTACCAAAACTATCGTGAATTATATATATGGAGAGAGTTACGCTTTTATTTTTAAGTATTTTTTTAAGTAATCAGCCGTGTATGAGATATCAGCTTTAGCTAATAATTGTTCAGGAGTACCAGTCGCAATAACTTCGCCGCCTAACTCACCACCATCTGGACCTAAATCAATAATGTGGTCTGCACATTTAATTAGTTCAAAGTTATGCTCAATGACAATGATGGTAGCTCCGTGATCAACGATGCGGTTTAGCACATTGATTAAATTTTTAATGTCGTGCGTGTGCAAACCAGTGGTGGGTTCATCAAGAATTAATAAAGTGTTATTAGATGTTCGCTTTTGTAAAAATTTAGCTAATTTAATTCGTTGTGCTTCACCACCTGATAGTTTGGTGGCTGGTGTACCCAATTTAATATAACCTAAACCGACATCATTCATTAGTTCTAGTTTATGACGGACATTAGGAATGTTTTGAAAAAAAGCCAAAGCCTCTACTACGCTCATCTCTAATACGTCATAAATTGATTTACCTTTATATTTGATGGCTAAGGTTTGATCGTTGTATTTTTTACCATTACATTCACTACAAGTAATATATACATCTGGTAAAAAATGCATTTCAATGCGAATGACACCATCACCTCAACATTTTTCACAGCGACCCCCTGGTAAATTGAAAGAGAATCTACCTTTGGTATAGCCCCGAGCTTTGGCTTCAGGTAACATCGCAAACAATTCCCGGATATCATCAAAAACACCTACATAAGTAGCAGGGTTGCTACGTGGGGTTCGCCCGATTGGCTCTTGGGTGACCATAATCAATTTATCTAAACCATTAATGCCAACTAAAGATTTAATTGGTGGGGCTTTGACAAATGGCGAAAATAACATTTTTTGAATATTTTTAGCCAATGTTTCGTTAATTAAAGTTGATTTACCACTACCCGAAACTCCAGTTACCACAATTAATTTACCGAGTGGAAAAACAACATCAAGATTTTTTAAATTATTTTCATTTGCACCTTTTAAAATGATTTTATGACCATTACCAGCTCGCCTTACTTTGGGTACAGGAATATTTAATTTACCACTTAAATATTTTCCAGTTAATGAATGAGGGTTTTTCATCACTTCGTGTGGTGTTCCAGCGGCTACAACATTACCACCAAATTCACCAGCTCCTGGACCAATGTCAATTAGGTAATCACTATTTAACATGGTATCCTCATCATGTTCAACCACAATGAGTGTATTACCTAAATCACGCATTTTTTTAAGTGTTTTAATTAATTTATCATTATCTTTTTGATGAAGTCCAATTGACGGCTCATCTAATACATATAGAATGCCTGTTAACGAAGACCCAATTTGGGTGGCTAAACGAATTCGTTGTGCTTCACCACCTGATAATGTTGCCGCATTGCGAGCTAAAGTTAAATAATTAAGACCGACGTTGTCTAAGAATGTTAAACGATCAATAATCTCTTTCAACGCTAGCTTTGCAATTTGTTGTTGTTGTTCAGTGAGTTTAACATTTAGTAAAAAATCAATGCATTGATGTACCGATAATTCGGTTACTTCAATAATGTCTTTGTTATTAATTTTAACGGCAAGTGCCGCTGGCGATAATTTCTTGCCGTGACATCGTTCACAAGTTTTTTCAGACATGTATTTTGAATAATACTGTCTTGCCATTTCCGAAGTGGTTTCGAGATGACGTCGTCTCACTAATTCTAATACGCCCTCCACATAATCGAATTTCTTATAAGAGTTCCCACTACTAGAACGTAATTCAATGTTGATTGGTTCTTGCGATCCATACATAATTAAGTCTAATTCTTTTTGACTAAAGCGATTTAATGGCTTGTTTTTGTCAATTTGATAATGCTCTAACATGACATTATAACGTTGCCAATCAATTGAAGTGGTATTCACAGTATTTTTGAAATAGTCTAGTCCACCAGCATTGATTGATAGAGTTTTATCAGGGATCATTTTATTTTCATCTGGTTCATAAGTAAAGCCTAATCCTTTACAATGTTCACATGCTCCCAATGGGGAATTAAACGAAAACAAACGTGGTTCCATTTCAGGGATGGTAAAACCACAAACTTTACAAGAATGAGATTGGGAATACAAGGTTTCTTTATTGTCGTTAATTATTGTCACTTTACCACTGCCGTATTTGAGAGCGGTTTCTAAGGCATCATTGATACGTGTCTTGGTTTCATGGTCGTTATGGGCAACAATCCGATCTACGATAATGGATAGATTATGAAATTTATTTTTGTCAAGCTCAATTTTCTCATCGAGTGAATAACTGTTACCATCAACTTGAATTCGCAAGAATCCTTCGCTTTTTAACTTTTCTAATTCAGTTTTAAAAGTACCTTTTTGTCGCTGGACATAAGGAGCTAAAATTTGCAATTTATCACCGTCTTTAAAATTCGCCACAATTTTATTTAAGATCTGCTTCGTAGTTAAAGTTTCAATTGGACCATGACCATTTGGACAATAAGGAGTACCAATGCGAGCAAACAACACTCGTAAATAATCATAAATTTCAGTTACGGTTCCGACTGTTGAACGTGGGTTGTGTGATGTTGATTTTTGATCAATACTAATGGCAGGTGATAAACCATCAATTAAATCCACATCTGGTTTTTCGTTTCCACCTAAAAACTGCCTAGCATAGGAAGATAATGATTCTAGATAACGACGTTGACCTTCGGCATAAATAGTATCAAAAGCTAAGGATGATTTTCCTGAACCTGATAAGCCAGTGATAACCACTAATTGATTCTTTGGGATTACGACATCAATATTTTTAAGGTTATTTTCTCTTGCTCCCTTTACCACTAATTTATCGGTCATAATATAATGCTATTTTTTCTTCTTAAACTTTGTAAACGACTCGCTTACAACATCACTAACGGTGCTAATAATTTTATTAGTTTTTTCGGCAGCTTTAGTAGTATCAATTTTTTTAATTTTTTCTTTCAGCAATTTAATTTCAGTATCAATGCGCATGCGAATAGATTCATCACCGACATCTTTAGGAATAGTCAAATAAGTGTGAACATCATCTAAAGTGCTAATGAAAGAAGGCTTAACTTTATCGTATTCTTTTAAAATATCACTACGTAGTCCATCATATTTTTTGTTAGTTAATAATTGATAACCGATATAGATAACGGCAGCAAGTGCAATTTTTCGACTCACACTCATGGTTATTTATCCTTCGTGGTAATGTCTTTTAGTTTACTAACAAACTTACTAGCGGTTTCTTTATTTCGACCAACATATTGCATTAAAGCATCAGCATTTTGGTTTATTAATGATTCAAACAAATCAACTATATTCGAAACTTTACCTAAAGCCTCAATGGTGGGTGTTAGCATCTCCGATTTATATGTTAAGTCTTCAACCAAGTAATCTAGTTTCTTTGCAACAATACCAATTTTACGATAAGCAGCAATCATGTAAACTAAAGCAATTAATAAAAATAATAAAACAACACATCCCACAATAATGATGATGGTTATTCCTGTGGCGTCAATAGAACTAGTTGTCATTATGTGAGCAATTATATCTTTTAAATTGTATAATTCTCCCATGCAATTTCATAGGGGGGGGGAGTAAGTCTGATAGTGCGATAGGCACTGTTTTGTCTTTTCTCTTTCT
>JAITJR010000107.1 GCA_031278855.1 Mycoplasmataceae bacterium
CCCCGTGTTGGTATTATCAATATTGGAACGGAAATCGCCAAAGGCTTTGCATATCAGAAAGATGCCTACGAATTAATTACCAAAGATAAAACCATTAATTTTGTTGGTTTTATTGAACCACGTGAGTTATTAATGGGGGTAACTGATGTAGCCATCGCTGATGGTTATACTGGTAACATCACTTTAAAAGCTTTAGAGGGTGGTCTAGGTACATTAAAAAGCGTGATGAAACAGGAATTTAAGAAACCTTGAAATTGAATTGGAGCCCTATGTTCTATCGGTGTGTTAAAACAACTGGCACACACTTTTGACTACAAGAATAATGCTGGAGCTTTTGTGATTGGTTTACAAAAAATTGCTGTTAAAACTCACGGTAACGCTGACCAACAACAATTTAGTTCATCAATCAGGATGTTATATGAAGCCGTAGCCAAAAATGTTGTAAATGCCATTCAAAAATCATTAGGAAATAAATAATGCGCACGTCAATTCAATTATTACTAAAGCAATTCAATATTCAACCAAAAAAATATGATTTGTACGAGCAGGCATTTACCCATTCTTCCTATTCGTATAAACATCAACTCTGTAATAATTATGAGAAATTAGAATTTTTAGGCGATGCGGTCATTGAATTAATTGTCAGCGAACACCTATTAAAAAAACACCCTGAAATGAATGAAGGCGAACTATCGAAAGAACGTATTGTGATGGTCCAGTCACGTACTTTAGCCAAAGCTTCACATTTATTGCAATTACCAAAATTAATTAGGTTTGGGGATTCCATCAAAGATAAAACAAATATTTCTGAAAATATTGTGGAAGATGTGTTTGAGTCTTTTATTGGGGCAGTGTATTTAGACCAAGGTTTAGCGAAGTGTTATACCATTCTCAAACGTACAATCATTCATTTCTATGAAATTCATTCTTTGAATGAAATGACTGACTTTAAGACCATGTTACAAGAATTAATTCAAAAAACAGGTAAACATCGCATTGTGTATAAAACCATTAGTCATGTTTTAGGTAATTGTCGAGTCGAGTTGTGAATTGATAATATTAAGCAAGCAACGGGAATTGGTAATAAAATTAAGCATGCGCAAATCCAAGCGGCACGGAACGCCTTCAACCAATTAAAGAAAGATAAATAAATATATGATTTTTTTAAAAAAATTTAAAGCCTATGGATTCAAATCATTTGCTGATAACATCGAAATTAATTTCGATCAATCAATGTCTGGTATCGTTGGTCCTAATGGTAGTGGTAAATCAAATATCGTTGATGCGATTAAATGAGTGTTAGGTGAAAGAGGTAGTAAAACATTACGAGGGAAAACCAGTGAAGATGTTATTTTTCATGGTTCCAAAGGTCATGACCAATCTAAGTATGCCGAAGTTACCTTGGTTTTTAATAACTTTACTAAAGCACTACATTACGCAGACAAAGAAATTGCCATTACCCGTCGTTTAACCCGTGGTAAGGGAACCAATGAATA
Organism: Mycoplasmataceae bacterium; assembly: GCA_031278855.1. Lineage (GTDB taxonomy): Bacteria > Bacillota_I > Bacilli_A > Mycoplasmatales > Mycoplasmoidaceae > Malacoplasma_A. The sequence goes on from JAITJR010000107.1 coordinate 1,497, forward strand.
TTTTATTAATAACGAACCATGTCGCTTAAAAGACATTCAAGACATTTTTTTAGATAGTGGTCTATCAAAAGGGTCACTAGGAATTATTTCACAAGGTACAGTTCAATGATTTGTGGAAGCCAAACCAGAAGATCGTCGTACGATTTTTGAAGAAGCCGCAGGAATTGGACTCTATACAAAAAAGAAAGATGAATCTAATGCTCAGTTAGCCCGAACTGAAGAAAATTTGAAACGCATTTTAGATATTACTAATGAATTAGGCAATGATGTTAAAAAATTGGCTAAGCAAGCTGAGAAAGCGAAAATTTTTGCAGCAAAACGCAAAGAATTAATGCACTTAGATTTAACCATCACTGTCAAAGATCTACGTTATTTTCAAGAAAAATTAACCAAAATTACCGCCGAATTAAAAAATGCTCGTAACGAATTGGAAGTCTTTGAACCCGATACAAGAGCAATCACTGAATCTTTGAAACTTGCCCGAGAAAAAACGGAAATTGCTGATAAAAATATTGAACAACTAACGCAACAATTAACTGATTTAATTGAGAAAATCAATAAAGTTGAATTGAAAAAAGCTAGTATTCAAAACCAATTGACTAACGATATCTCTAGTGACAATATTACAAAAAGAGCCGAAGCCTACCGTCAATTACTATCATCAACTAAATTTGAATTAGATGATGCCAAAGCCAAAGCTGATAAATTACAACAAGAAATTGCAGGATATAACGAAATTGTTGAAAAATTAACCATCCGTCGGGATGAATTAATGGCACAATCCAATAAGCATTCTGTCAAATTGGCAGAAACTCGGGTACAAATGAAAAATTTACGTGAAGCCATTGAGTCACGTAGCTATGTAGATATCGGTACTCGAATAGTGATTGAAAATAAACAAGCACTCTCGGGTATTCGAGGCACTGTTCGTGATTTTCTAAATGTCAAAAGTCAATATGAAAAAGCCATTTTAACTGCTCTCGGTAAAAAAATGCAAAATGTCATAGTTGAAACAACCGATGACGCTAAAATTGCTGTTGATTTTTTAAAACGAAACAAAAGTGGTAAAGCAACTTTTCTACCCCTAGATGTGATTAAACCGCACCATGTAAAAATGGAACATATTGAAGTATTAAAAACCCAAAGGGGATACATTGAAACAGCTAATAATTTAATTACATACGATACTTCATATGCCAATATTTTTAATTATTTATTGGGTAACATAATTATTGCCAACGATTTAAACGCTGCCACCATCCTTTCCAAATATACATACCAACTTTATCGTGTGATTTCACTAGATGGGGATATTGTCGCTCCTGGTGGTGTAATTACGGGTGGTTACAATAAAATTAATCCACTCCTAGCGGCTAACTTGGAAGCAAAATTAGGCGAAATTGAACAAGAATTTAATACATTTGATCGTGAATTAATTACTTACCGAATCGATTTAGACAAAGTAACCGCCGAATTAAATGAAAATTTTTTAAAGCAAAGCGAAAAACGTATCTTGTTATCTCGCTATGAAGAAGCTGTTAAGACAAATGAAGGTCAATACTATAAATACCAAATGGACTATGATCAGTTGGTGCAAAAAAATGATTTGACTGACAAGCGTGAAATCTGAACTGAAAATTCGCTCAATGAAGAAATTGCTAAATTAAATGCTAACAAAGATAAAATTACCCAAAATTTGAGTGTATCTCGTCAAAACAAATCAATCTATAAAGCCAAAGCTGATGATTTAGAGGCAAAATTAACTGAATTACGTTTCTTAATTGATAAGCATCGTGATACGGTATCAGCCCATGAAACCGAAAAAGTACGTTGCGAAGCAGTGATTGAAAATGCCCGTAATAAAATTAGTCAAAATTACCATATGACCATCGAATATGCAACGGAACACTATTGCGATGAATTGCCTGTGTCCGATCACCAAGCTCGTGCCACCATTAGCAAATTACAAGCAGAAATTGAACATTTAGGCTCAATCAATATGGAAGCAATGGATGAATTAGAGTCAAAACAAAAACGTTACGACGAATTGTTACTACAACAAAAAGAACTCGAAAAAGCCAAACGTGATATTGTTGCTGCCATCCAAGAATTAGATAATAAAGCGAAAGAAGATTTTGCTAAAACCATTAATGCTGTCAATGACACTTTACCAAATGTGTTTAAATACTTATTTGGTGGTGGTACATGTCGCGTGGAATATGTAAATCCCGAAGATATATTAACCAGTGGCATTGATGTCACTGCTAACCCACCAGGAAAAAATGTTGTCCATTTAAATTTATTATCTGGTGGCGAAAAAACATTGGTAGCTCTTTCAATTTTATTCGCTATTCTACAAAACAAAAGTTTTCCATTAGTTATTTTAGACGAAGCGGAGTCAGCTTTAGATCCAGCCAACGTCGAACGTTTTGGTAACATCATTCATGAAAATTCTCATAAAACTCAATTTGTCGTCATTACCCATCGTCCAGGAACCATGGAAAGGTGTGATGTCTTATTTGGAGCTACCATGCAAACTAAAGGTGTCACTAGCCTCTTTAAAGTTTCATTGACCCAGGCTAAAAACGAATACAGTGATGACAAACCACAAAAGGGTAATTAAAATCCATGGGGTTGTTTACTAAATTTAGCGATTTGCTCAAACGCAAGAAAAAAGTTTCTACTCAAATTGCTGAAATTAATCAAGAAAAAACGGAAATTGAGCAAAATAAATTTGATAGTGGGTTAAAAAAATCTTCCACCGTTTTAAATGAAGCCATTAATAAAATCACGGCTAAATACCGACGATTAGATGATGAATTGATTGAAAGCATTGAAGAAGCGCTGTTATTGTTTGATATTGGCACAAATGCCACTCAAAAAATACTAAATGCTATCATTGATGAAATCAAATATCAAAATGTCACTGATCCTGAATTAATTAAACAAATAATCGTAGATAAGTTATTTGTTTATTACATTCAAGACACTGATATTGACAGTGATCTTAAATTAATACCCCAGAAAACTAATGTAATCTTAGTAACTGGTGTCAATGGTGTAGGCAAAACTACTAGTATTGCTAAACTAGCCTACCGTTATAAAAATGCTGGTTACCGGGTTTGCTTAGTGGCAGCTGATACATTTAGAGCTGGAGCTGTTGCTCAATTGGAAACATGAGCTGATCGCATTGGTGTCCCTATCTTTAAACCGCAGAAAGATGGTCAAGATCCAGCTAGCGTAATTTATGGCGGCATGACGTATGGCAAAAACAATCATATTGATCTATTAATTTGTGACACATCAGGACGCTTACAAAATAAAGTTCATTTAATGAATGAACTCAAAAAAATTGATGCCATCATCAAACGTTTTGACAATGAACAGCCAGTCGAATCACTTTTAGTAATTGATGCCACTACTGGTCAGTCGGGTATTCGACAAGCCCAAGCTTTTAATGAAGTAACCAAATTATCAGGGATTATTCTAACCAAAATAGATAGCACATCAAAGGGCGGGATCATTTTAGCAATTAAAGATGCTTTTAATTTGCCAGTCAAATTTATCGGTTTAGGCGAGTCTTTAACCGATTTGGAACCATTTGACTTAGAGTTATTCATTCATGGTTTAATCAAAGGACTAACGATCCATGCCGAATAGTAAACAAATGATTAAATACGGTGAATTGTTAACCTATTATTTAAGTCTTTTTACTAAAAAACAACAAAGCTACCTAGTTGATTATTTCTTGTATGATTTATCATTACAAGAAATTGCTAATAAGTATCAAGTCACCGTAATGGCGATTTCCGATAGTATTAACCGGAGCAAAAAAGTGTTAGACGAATATGAAAAGAAACTATGCTTATATCAAAAAGCTTGCCAACGTCGGAAAGTTTATAATGAAATACGCCAAAGTTCAGTGAAACAAAAATTAATGGAAATTGACGAATTTTAATATGCTAAAAACAATTATTTTTGATATTGATGGGGTAATTACAAATTTATCTTTTTTTCATTATTTGGCATGGAAGAGTGTTTTCAGTTTTTACAATGTTGAAATAACCAACCATGAATGGGAATCGATTGTCGGTTTACCGCGAATGACGATTGCCAATCGTATTATTAAAAAACATCACCTTAGTTTAACCCCTGATGAAATTCAACAAATAACAGAACAAAAAAACGCTTTATTTATCCACTTAATTAAACACGGTCTTAGTGCAAATGATGTCACCAATGGGGTGCGTCAATTAATTGATGATGCCATTTCACGTGGTTTGCAACTAGTTGCAATTAGTTCATCAGCTAATGCCATATTAGAAATTGAATGTTTAGGTTTACGTAATAAATTCATCTATGTTTCTAGTTATGATAAACCAGCTATTAAAAACTTATCAAAACAAGAAAAACTGATTATCTCTCCATTAACTCTTGCCTTAAAAACACTAGGTATCAAGCCAGACGAATGCATTGGTCTTGAAGATCATGTGGACGGGATTATGGAATTTAAGCGCGAAGGTATATTTGCGGTAGCCATCGCTCATTATCATGAAGATATCAAGCAATATGGCGACTATTGAGTCGATTTACCTGAACAAATTAATTTAGAAGAAATTATTTTTAGTTACTATAAAAAAGATACTAGTAATTTTTAGGTTACTTATTAACTTTATTAATTTCAATTAATTTATCAAACATTTTACCTTGAGTGATAAATGTTCTAATGCCTTCAAGATTATGGTTATTGATTAATTTCTGTTTAATATCAGCGGCAGTTGTTCCATAAACTTGAGCCATTTTTTCTAAATGTTCATTTAACTCATTTTCATTGACATTAATTTTGAAATCATCAATGATCTTTTCAATGGCAATTGTCAAATGCAGATTTTTTTCTGCTGCTTCACGGATTGCTTGATTGAAGGCTTTGTCATCTTGATATCCTAAATATTTAGTAATGTACTGTGCCAATGATAATTTGGCTTCGACAGCTTTCTTTTCTGTATCTTTCTCCAAGCGTTCCATCTCAGCGTTGAGCAGTGATTGCGGAATATAAGAAAGTTTAGCATTATTAATTAATCATTCGGAAATTTGTCTAGTCGCATTTTGTTTGCTATTGTATTGCTTGTAATCTAATAACTGTTTATTAATGTATTCACGAAATTCGGTTGGAGTTTTAACTGCTGGAATACTAAAACGGGCAATATAAGCTTCATCGATCTCTGGTCTTTGAATTGTTTTAATATCATTAATAACTAATTCAAATTTAACTGGTTTACCAGCCAAATCTTCAACCTGATAATCTTTGGGAAACACTACTTCAATTGTTTTTTTCTCACCTTTTTTCAATCCAATCATTTGTTCCTCAAAACCAGGAATAAAGGTATTAGATCCAATTTCTAATTCGTGACTTTTAGCTTCGCCACCAGCAAACGGTTTATTATCAACTAGACCTTTAAAATCAAAATTAACCATATCGCCTTTGGCAATATGGTCTGCTTCTTTAGGAAACAACATAATATCTTTTTTGATGTATTTTTCAATTTCTCTATCAATTTCAGCTGGGGTGACTTCTGGTTCAAGGTAATCAATTTTAATTTTCTTGTAATCCCCTAATGTTACCACAGGGTATTCTTCAAATGCATAAACTATTTGTAATGTATTAGGTTGCATTTCAGCAATATCAATTGATAGGGCATCAATAATTACTTCGTCGCCATTAAATTCTTTATCATCTAAAAGTGCTCGATAATTTGCGTCAATTACTTTTTTCAAAGCATGTTGCATTACTTCACTTTCAGGAATATGTTTCTTAATAACAGCTTCAGGAATATGACCAGGTCGAAAACCATGAACTTTAAGTTGTTTTGCTAAAATCTTGTAAGATTCTTTTTGTGACTCCAATCATTCATGTTCATCGGACGCAACCAAATACCTCACACGATTTTCAACAATTTCTTTTTTTATTATTTTCATAATGCCTCTATATAAAGTAAAGATAATTTTACACTAAACATTAACATATTGGCGGAGAAGTAAGTAACCATGCACTGCTGCATTACTGCTAAAAAACATAAACGTAAACATAATTTTATTATTTATTTAGTAGAAAGAATTGTAGGCTATAATTCAAAACATGTTTATGTGTCCGAAGAGAAAGAGAGTAGTCGTAAGACTAAATTTCTTTAATAAGCAAGATATTAGTAACACCTAATTTCTTGCTTTTTATTTGTATCCTGGCATTTATCCAAATGAGGAAATAAAAAATAATGGAAAACTTTATTTGCAAGACATTAATCAACAGATTCATAAATTATCCAAATGAATTAGCTTTTTGCAGTGGTAAAGATAACTTTCAAAAAACAAACTGCGAATTTGTAAATGATGTATGCAACGGCATACTATGATTAGAAAAGCATAATCTAATTGGGAAAAATTTAGCTTACTTTAGTTACTTTGGAAAGTATGATGAAATTGTTAATTTAACATGTATCTGCATTGTTTCTCGGCTTGGAGCTAATTACTACTTAAACAAACCATTGGAAGCTGTTTTAAGCGATTTAAGCAATGAAAATACATGGGACGGTATCTTTGCCCCAAAAAACTTGTTGAATCCAAATAACGGGCTCAAAAACGTATTTAGCAATGAATTTTATGAGAATGAAAGCATAAAGTTAAACAATGAACAGATTATAAAAATCCTTAACAATCCAATTTATATTAATAACTCTCCTATGATTGGGTCAAGTAGTAATGGGAGTACTTCTCCTAATCATCATTGGACTTATCATAATTTGGATGAATTTTTTTAGGAACGCTGATATTTTCCCCGAATTAAAATTTAAGAACATATCGAACGGGCGCTCAATTTATATTGCTTATAGTGAACCAGCACAAATATTACAGTTTTTCTTTTCTCAATACATTGAAACCAATTGTTTACATATGTTTGATATGTGTGATAGCCGATTGAATAATCCAAATTTTTTGGCAGAATATGCACAAAAATTTAAAATAAACTACATTTTCACACTTGCCAGTTATTTTTTCAATGTTAATGATTTTAATAATTTAGAAATAATACACATTCGGGCGATTGGCGACAACAACGATTTGGGTATTTTGAAACAAATCGATAAAAATAATTGCAAGTATATTAACGTTTTTGCATCGAGCGAATATTTGATCCAAATGATATCTGTTATTGAAAAAAGTAATTTAATGTCTTTTGGGTGGCACACTAAATTTGCATATGAGTGAAAACTAAACGAAAATAAAGAATTAATGATTTTTTATAAAAATCAATGAGTAAATACTGGTGATATGTTTAATCAAAGGAATTCGCAATTATTTTTTATTGGCAGGAATAAACCAATTTTGCAAGGGTCTATTAAAGATCGAGAAAGGTAAGTGATAATGAAAACTAAAAAATATTTAATTTTGTTGAACATTTGTAACATAAGCTTGTTAAGTTGTGCTTTAATGGGCGGAAATCTACCTTATAGACTCCAAAGCCAAAGTAAGAATACCAAAAATTTAAATAATTTAAAGAATATTTCAAATGTACAGACCGATGACGGCTTAATTATTACTTTCGAAAGTCAACCTACCCGACAAGAATCTAGAGTAAATACCAATGAAAACTATAAAACTAACTATTGCCGAAGCGTGGAGGCTCGAACTGGTTTGGGAATGATCGCTTCAAAAACAATAAACTTATCAGCCATGATTGATTGGGTGCCTTTAAAATCATTATGTGAAAGTGGGCAAATAATAGCTTTTGAAGCTTATTCTCATTCAGACGTCAGACTTTTAAATGTTGACGGAACAATAATTAATCAAAATCACTGTGATATAGTAATTGCTAATATAAATGATACTGTCAATGAGCATCCTCCTGTAGTGAATGGTTCGGTTGGCAAAAATGCTAATTATCATTTAGACGTACACGGCATTTTAGATTTCAGAGCATGTAAAATTAAATATATCCCAGCCACTAATAAATTTGAAATAGATAGGAGCGATTATGCTTATGCATATGCCGATGCTCGCGGAGATGGTGGTGGGTGATCGTGCGGTGATTGAGGCTTTCATGATGAAAAGAGTTTGGGCACCATTTCATACAACGCGGGGATGAATGCGGTATGCAATTGAAATAAACCATGATTTGATTGTGGAAATATCTTATCTTTCAAAGATAGCAAAAGATATATTGATGTAAAAACACAATACGATACATTACACACTATTTGTAACGTAAACCAAAATTATTTTGAAGCAAGTTTAGGGAATATAACCGTAACTGAATGAACTAATGATAACAATTGAATAGCTAATTTTGCAATGCCACAAGAAGTAAAAGAGTGGTTAAATACGAGAGCAGATGTGGTCGATATAATTAACCAAGGTATGAAAAACGGCAGATTGTGAGATCAGTCGTTGAGTCAAGTGAACCGTTATGCCATCCCCATATCTGGTCAAATTTTATTTAACAATGTTTGCTATATAAATACTGGAACTTATGAGAACCCTAATAGTGCCAATCCTAATAGTTTAGGATTAGTATTGAAATATGCTTTTGAAAATAAAAATAATACAAATTTAACAGAATTATTGAATGCGAAAATTAATAGTGCCACTTTATTAAGCTGGAAAAAGAGTTTGGAAGCGGGAATGTATAACTATGATTTTACTAATTTCGGCCAAAAAACAGTTGCAAACTATAAAAAAGCTATAAATGCCGTAATGAATGCATTAAATAAACGCTGAAGTTTGAATGGAGAATATTGATATTCAAATAACAAGGATGGGAGTGGAGCTTCGAAATTTAGGGACTTGAATGCAGGCGGTTCCTTTTTAGAAATACTAAATGGTAGTGTTAATATTCCTACGATCCAAGAAGGAGCCCAAGATCAGCCAAATCAATATATTGATATAAGAAATGTAGAATTAAGTTTTGGCAAGTTTGACCGCTTAACATTAAATGGTGATTGGGTAGTTGATGAAATTAGAGAAATTGACGCAATTAACCCTAGACAAACAGTTTTAACGCAAGGGAAGTCAGTTTTAAAAGACACAGGAGCTTCTACTGTAGCGTGGACAGATGAAAACTGGAAAGAATTTTTAGAGTGCTTAAAATTTAAAGATACTGCTGACTTAGTAGGAGAATTAACGAAAGGGCAAATTGACTTAGATGATGAATCTATGGCAGATAGTCCTTTGTATGGTTACACTGTCACTAATATTACTAGCAGTATGTTTTGCAACATTAAAAATAATTACGAAAATATCTTTGGTAGTGATGTAGATTTGTTAGTTAAAAACATAGCTTTTGAAGTAGAACCGACTGAGGACGATATTATTAATGTAACAATTACATCGAAGGAAGAGGACTCAATTAGTTTTCATAGTTCTGGGTGGTTTAGTTTGATAGAAAACTATCAACCCAATACAAATACAACGACCGTGCCGGACGTCTCGACAATGGATGTTAACGACTTTTTAGCTCAAGTTGGCAATGATGGTATAACACTTGTCTCAAGTTTTACAAAATGAATTGGTTCAACAACAAATAAATATTGATGAAATTCTAATTTAACTGAGATGGAGTTTGAAGAAGATATCAAAGATATTGAAAATCCAGTAATCTTAATGCCAGATGAAGCTAACGGGTCGTTAAGAATCGACATAAGACACCATCAATATTTTAATATTGACCATGGTATCGGGGATGTAATAACGGAAAGTTATACGTTAGATGGGTTCAAAGCGGTACCGCCAGCACCACCCATTCCGCCGACACCGATCAACCCTGCAAATCCAGCAAGTTGAATATTATGAGGCAGTATTGGCATAGGTGCAGCAGTTTTGGCAGGTGGGTCTATAGCGACAATTTTGGCGGTTAGAAGAAAAAGACGAAAAATTCAACATTAAAGTAACTATTCACCGAAAAAAATTGTTATTGCGAATAAATTATCTATAATCCTCCCATGCAATTTCATAGGGGGGGGGGACAAGTCTGCTAGTGCACTAAGCACCATTTTGTCTTCTTTCCTAAAAACAAGAGCTCATCTTTGAACTCTTGTTTTTTTGCTATTAATTTTTAAAAATAGGGAATAAAAAATATGAAACTAAAAAAATGATGAGGCTTTTCGGCATTAATGTTAACTGGGGTGGGGGTAGTTATTCCAATTACCTTAACTACTAGTTGTGCTGAAAAGAAAGATTGAACTTTTAATAATTACAATGAGCTCGATAACTATTTGCAGAAACATAAACAGGATGTTTCGGAAGCTTATATTTTTAATAGCACACCAAATCAAACAGATTATGAATTTCTTAAAAAGAATATGAACCTTCAATTTTTTGTTAATAGCTATTTATTCTTTGCTTCTATGCAAGCATTGGGTGAGCACATTATCAAAATAGAATTACACATCAAAAACAAAACAACCGCAGAAATTGATGTACACTTAACTGATTTAGAACCAAAATTAACTATTACATATGATGATTTTCTTCTTAAGATAGATTTTGGTGGTACACAGGGAGAGATAGAGTATGACTTTAAAACAGCCGTGTCTGAAAAACATTATTATGATTTGGAACTTGCTCCTCATACTATAGATCAATATTTGAAATTCTACTACGCTGTTGGTGATAATACTGAATCTTTGTATTTGTTTTTATCTCCATACGATTGAACTAATCATTTTTTGTTTGGTTCGATAAATTAAAACCAATAGGTAACTATTCACCGACGCGTACGCGCACATACATGCGACTATATTTAGCAAAGCTAAATAAAAATCAAATTTTGAAGGAGTAAAAAATGGGAAAAATAAGTACTAAAACAATATGAACAATTGGTGGAATGTGCCTACTAAGTAGTTCAGCTATCCCAACTAGTTTGATGGTTACTAGTTGTAGTAACAATTCTTCACGTACTTATCATTTTGATGATATAGATGCCATACGAAAATTTAGTGAAAAAAGTGCTGTTATTACCACTAGCAAATCTTTTGATGATGGTTTTGAAGCTGCTAACTTTTTAACCCTAAATGTTGATTTTGATTTTTTAGGGATTATGTTAGCGAGGGAATATATTTCTTGAGTGGCAACAGAAGAATACACGTTCCCTGTGTTTAATTTAAATATTACAATATATAAGAGTAAAAATGTTTTAGACCGTTATGGGGTGGGATGAAACATACATGCACAATGCTTATTGTATGTCGAAAAAGATTGAATGCCTGTTACGATAGATTCGATTTCTTATTTAAAAGCATTTTATGTCCATAATGAAGGCGAGCCAAAACCAGGTGACTTTGAAACTGGGATATGATTTAATTTAGCACCTTGTTGATATTCTAGCGAAGAAAATGATGACAATATGCCTGTACTGAACATCACATTTGGACCTGGTACAAATGACCAACAATTCATGGTTTTGCCTTCTTCTTATCTTGCTTTAGATATTCCAAAAGATTTTATTCCTAATATTACTTTGAATTACACCAATCCCAAACCAGACCAGGTCTAAATAAATCAAGGGAAAACATATGAAATTAAAAAATATAGTACGCCTATCTACAGTTGCATTAACAAGCTTAACAATTGCTTTACCAATCACATTAACCACTAGTTGTGCCGAAAAGAAAAATTATACATTTGACAATATTGGTCAAATTGCTAATTATTTGGAAACACACAAGCAAGATGTTTCTCAATCACATTGTTTCGTTCTTAATAAACCTAATCAAAATGACTATAAATTCGTGGAACACAATTTCAACTTACAGTTACTCATTAACTGTAGTTTAGCCTTGGTTTTACTACAAATTGACGAAAAATTGGATGTCCAAGTCGAATTACAGAAGAAGAACAACACAAAATTTGAGTTAATTACAAAAGGGCTTGAAGCCAATGATTTTCACGCTGAATTTGAATATTCCAATTCAATTCTCCACATTAGCATACCAGGTGAGCCTGATGCAGATATTGAAGCTTATTCATTTGATTTCAAATTACCATTTGATAGTACCAATCACTATGCTACTGTAGAATTACCAGGTTACTCACCGAGACATAAATCGTCTTTATTTTCTAACGAACCTATATTTACACAATCTACAATCAACTCGCCTGCTATTTCTCTTATTCATTCTAACCACACTATGAATTTGCAATTATCTCCGTATGATTGGACAAACAAATATTTAACAAACGAACAACATTAAACAAAAATTCATAATAGAGAAAACAAAAGTTAAACCGAAGCCCTAAGGTTTCGTAGGTATGATGGTGAGCCTTCTAATTCATACAATAATGTACTAGCTAGCGAACAACATCGTATTTAAAAATTATGTAACAAAATTAAAATAACATTAGCTACAAGCACTTTGATAGTTGGATTAGATGACGGAATTGGAGCAGGGTATGCGATTTGATACATTCAAAAACTATTTCAGTAGGCGGATCACTAGATATTCGAGAATCACGTGATCTATCAATACCTTATCAAAGTGAATGCAAGTATGTTTGTGACGGCAGCACATTAAGTGTAGATGATTTGCCATCTGGTTTTACACTTCACAATAATATTTTGACTTTTAGTGGAGTCCCTACAACAGTTTTGGAGCATTTATTATAAAAGCTACTGCTAATGATGGTAGTGGTAAAACTAATGACTAACGCTATTACTATTAGCTACTATCATATAGACAGTGCATTAAAAACACCTACCGATGCAAATACATTACTAAAAGTAGTTTATTTTTGTTCAAATTTAGATAATGTTACCCCGCTAAGTAATCATCTAAATACACTTGATGAGATTAATATCCTTTTTAGAAAACAAGCAATTCAAACTTGAAAATTACTATTTAGATTAATTACAAACCAATTCTAAATTGATTGTAGGGTATTTCCACTTCTTGGGAACGACCAAAAAAATCAATGGCAATAACCGCAATACCCTTAGTGTCGTCTAATTTCTTAACTTCACCAGTCATTCCAGCAAAAGAACCATCAAAAATATCGATTGTGTAACCAACTTTCGCATCAGTTGTGTAAGTAATTTTAGCTTCAGGAGCTGCGGTGGTGGCTTCAGCAACAACAGTTTGTTCACTTGTTGCTTCAACTGTCGCCCCATCCCCACTTACTCGAGCATATTCTTCGATCGTAATCGGAATTGGTACAGCTCCTTTGCCAGAAGAACCAACAAACCCTAATACACCTGGCGTATTACGAATGGCAAACCACACATTACGATCATAAATCATGTTAATAAAAATATATCCAGTGAATTTATTTACAACTCTGATTTTAGTTCGTTTATATTTACCATCTGGTAATACTTCTCAAGTGGTGGTTTTAGTGTTCTTAGGATTTTGGGGAATTTGATCACTATCTTTAGCGAAAGTTTCCACAATTTCTTCTTTAGTCTTAAAAACTCTTACTTGACCCACGAAAGCATCATAACCATAGTTATGTATCTTTTCTTGAATAGCTGCAGCAATCGAATCTTCTTTACCACCTATTGCTGTAACAATAAATCATTGTGATTGTTCTATTTGATTTTCCATATTTGTGTTTCTCCTAACCTCGCGGAATGATATTAATAACGTAGTCTAATCCTAAAAAAATTAAAGCCATAATAGTCACTAGGATTAAAATAATACCAAAATCTCTTAATATTTGGTGACCACGTATTCAAGTTACACGACTAAATTCTTTGCCGACACCAAAGAATCAGCGTCGTAAGCGAAATGAAAAACTTTGACGTAATTGTTCCGAACTCAAATTTAAAATACGTTGTTCATCTTGACGAAACTGTCCAATTCTTTCCTTACGATAAACTTTAAATTGTTTCTTAGCATCTTTTTTAGAAATTTGGTGATTTGCGATTTGATTCTTAAAATCGATCAATTTATTTTTAATGTCTTCTTTGCACTTCGTTTCGTATTTACTAATTTCGGCGTTTTGTTTAATATACTCTTCTTTAATTTTTTTACGTTCAGCTATTTTAGCTAACTTTTTTTCTAGTTTTTGTTTGTTTAAACTTTCGTATAACTTTTGTCGCTCTTGCTTTTTAAGTTGCTTCGGATCAATACCGGGCTGATTAACTCCATTATTAGCCATTAACGCGTCTCCTTATGTACTGTGACTTTCTTGCATTGCGGACAATACTTATTTAATTCTAAACGTTTTTCCTTATATTTGTTCACAGTAATATGATAGTTACGTGAGTTACATTCTTCGCAAACTAGTGTTGCTTTAATCCGCATATTATCTCCTTATCTCAAAACTACTTGGAATTAAAAAGGTGTTGTTACCAACACCTTAATGGTGGAATTATACACGACACTTACGATATTTTTTACAAATCAAATTGTACATATTAGCTACCGCTTTAGATTTGATGTGCAAAATTTGTGATATTTCTTCAGTGGTATATCCTTTGACTTTTAACCTAACAACGCGACGGTGCATTAAATCAAGGTGCGAAAGATACTCATTAATTTTCTCTAGCTCAATTTCTTGTTCTACTTTTTTACTCGGGTCATTATCATTCACATAATTTTTTAAAGAATATTCGCTTTGTTCCTCTAACGAGTAAGCGGCGTTTAGTGCACGATGCCCACGTTGTAACACCCGACTTGCATAACGAATTACCATTGATTTATTAGTTACTAGTAGTGCTTGGGTAAAAGTGTACCGTCTTTGCTTCGTGTTAAATGTGTCTAAACATTTAATAAACGACAAATAAGAATAAGACATGAAATCCTGATGTTCTAAGCAAATGTTAGGAAATAAATTCCGTACTAAATTAGATGTCAGCTTTTCTAATAACTCCTTATTTTGTTCATAAAGCTGGTCTCTAATTAGAATATTTTTATTATTTTGATATTGTTCAATTAGTTGATTTACATTCATAGGGCTATAACTTTTACCATGAAATACCCTAAATCCCGTCCCCAATTTGTCCAACTTTTGTCCAGAAATTATTTATGTAGATTTTTTAAATACAAATAAACAGCTGGATTAGTACAGATTTGTTTTTGCAGGCGAGCTAACAAATTAACCGCTTCACGATTATTTTTCATAATTTCCTGTTTAACATCAAAGCCAGCTTTTTCATTGTACTTGCAAATTCGTTCACTCGCTGCCAAATATTGCTTAATCCGTTTTTTGGTCTTGTGTAAAAACTTTGCCGAGCTAGTTTTATAAACTACCGTAAATTTCGGATCAGTTAAATCTTCATAATTGTTATTAACTAATTTACTACGTTTATGAAAGAAGTGATTAGCTGCTATATAAAACTTACCTCTTAAGAAAGTTCAACCATCTAAGGTTCTAAATTCATAATCAAGTTGTTTTTGAATTTTGGGATTTTGAGTTAATCGTGCTACGTATCTTTTTCGGTAATAACCAAAATATACCCAAACTATAAAAATAGCACAAACTAAGAAAAAAGTCATTTCAATGATTAACGCGGAAATAGCACTAATGCTAGCTTGAGGGATCATGACCTTATGAAACAAGTCATAGAAATGATCAATTAACACTAACGTTAAAGAAAACAAAGTTAATGGATATAAAATTCATTCAAGGACCGAATTTTTAATGCACCGTTTTAAAGCATATTTAATGACGGCTAACAAAATAATGGCATAAATGATAATGTAAAAAATACTAGCTGCGGAAATAATGGTGTTGATGTTAATGAAATTAGCACTAGGACCTAAAATCCCCACAATAATGTCTGGAATAATTGCTCACGTACCAACAATAATGACAGAAATCGTAATGTGTAATTTCATGGCTCCAATTGGAAATCCATCTGAATTTAAAGTCGAAAATTTATTACTGATGTATCCTTCGGTAGACATGGGTTGCAACAATGTACCACCATATAAAGCAACCTGTGAAATTATGTTCCCTCGCATGGCGATGGTGCAAATAATCATCACGATTGGTCCAGCATAAATTAACCAATGGAACCAATTAGATGTATCTGCTTGAGTCAATATAATTCAAAAACCCGTATTAATGTTTTGCATAAATTTAGATTGGGCTAGCATAAAAATAATAATAATTAACACATAAAAAGATACGCTAAAAATCATGACAATGATAATGCCTTTACTGACATTTTTTTCTGGTTCTTTTACGGTACTTCCAGCCGAAGCAAATGACTCAAAACCAGTAAAATAGTAAAAACAAGCACAAAATGCTGATAAAAAATGTGAAAAATTAAAATTAGTGTTTTGGACCCAATAAGCAGCATTCCCTGAATTTACTGGTAAAGCGGCAGCCACAATCCCAAAGAAAATTAGAAAACCAGACGAAATTCATTTAATCAACAAGGAATATTTAGCTACTTTTTTATATGTTCGAACTCCAAAAAAAGCTGCTAGAGCAAATACGGATGCTAATAATAATCCAATTAAATCATAAGTTAGATAACTCCAGTTACCTAAACCCCTAGTTCAATCACACCATCAGTAATTCCCACCATCCGCCGACATAATGGGATCAAAATTAGCTTTTACAAACATTAAAATTTGGTTAGCTAGTACCATGGGCATTACGATGTAATTTAAAAATAAGATGAGAAATCCGACAAATCGCCCAAAAGCACTACGAGCAAAAATATAGGCACCACCATTTTCATCTTGTTTATGGTATCTTGATAATTTGGCAAAAGCATAAGCACAAACACTCGCCACCACACCCATCAATAAAAAAATTCAAACAATGTGAAAACCTAAATCATACCCACCATTACTAACACTATTAGCTAATAATGCCAAACTCCCTAAAAATTGAACTCCAACGGTAAGATTAATGCCGTTTCACACAAACTGTTTTAGCGTAAATTTATGATTACCTGTCTTTAATCTATCTTTATTTGTTTTCATATATAAACCGAAATGCTTTACTTCATTATAAAAAAGTTTTTTTCGTATGAGTATAATTTTCCAAGCATATCTCAACGTTGCAAAAACTTTTATTCAAAATGAAAAAATTCCAATTAACCACTACCATGACACCAAAAGGTGATCAAATTAAGTCGATTGCACAACTAACCAAGAATATTGAACATGGTGTTAAATCGCAAGTATTGTTAGGAGCAACTGGCACTGGTAAAACTTTTACCATTGCTAACGTTATTGCCAATAACCAGCAAAATACCCTAGTAATGGTTCACAATAAAACATTGGCAGCTCAACTATATAGTGAGTTTAAAGAATTGTTTAAAAACAACCGGGTTGAATATTTTGTTTCGTATTTTGATTTTTATCAACCTGAGGCATATATTCCCCGAAGTGATACATACATTGAAAAAAGTGCAATGGCTAATCAAGAAATTGAGATGTTACGATTATCCACAATTAATTCGCTAGCAACTGGTGAACCCACCATTGTTGTGGCTTCAGTGGCGGCAATCTATACCTCGGTGGCTCCCAGCGACTTTGAAATGTATCGCATTGTTTTATCTAAAAACACGACACGTAATTTAAAACAATTACAATATGACTTAGTTCGCCTACAATACCAGCGGAACAATATCGATTTAAAACCTGGTTCCTTTCGTTTAAAAGGTGATGTCTTAGAAATTGCTCCTGGTTATACCGATATGTTTACCATTAGGGTCTCATTTTTTGGCGACATAATTGAAGAGATTGCCATAATTGATGTTCTGACAAATAATGTCAAAGAAAAGTGAGACACATATGTCGTTGTGCCTGCCAGTGAATACATCATGAATAAAGATCGTTGAAAAGAATCAATGAACTTAATTAAACAAGAACTAAAAATGCGAACAACCGAATTCAAAAAGCAGCATAAATTATTGGAAGCACAACGACTTAAAGAACGCACACTACACGACATTGAATCCTTAGAAGAATTAGGGTATTGTAATGGGATTGAAAATTATTCAAGACACTTAGAACTACGAGCTGTTGGTTCCACACCATATACTCTATTTGATTATTTCCAAGCTAACAATTGATTAATGGTAGTTGATGAGTCCCACATGACCATCCCACAAATACGTGGGATGTATAACACCGATCGTTCTCGGAAAGAAACTTTAGTGAATTATGGTTTTCGTTTACCTTCGGCATTAGATAACCGCCCTTTGAATTTCGACGAATTTCAAAAAAAAATTGACAAAATAATCTATGTATCTGCCACCCCTAATGAATGAGAAATTAATCATTCCAATCACACCGTGATTGAACAAATTGTTAGACCAACTGGATTAGTGGACCCGCAAATTGAGATTCACTCCGCTAAATATCAAGTGGATGATTTGGTAGTTGAATTGCAAAAGCAGATTGAAAAAAAAGAACGTACTTTTGTGACAGTGCTTACGATTAAAATGGCTGAAAATTTAACTGATTATCTAAAAAAACAAAAATTTAAAGTAATGTACATGCACAATGAGTTAAAAACATTAGAGCGTGCCAAAATTATCAACGATTTGCGACGTGGTAAGTACGACGTAATTGTGGGTATTAATCTATTGCGTGAGGGTTTGGATGTCCCAGAAGTATCACTAGTCGTTATTTTTGATGCTGACAAGCCAGGGTTTTTCCGAAGTGACAAAGCTTTAATTCAAACCTTTGGTCGAGCTGCTCGTAATGTTAATGGTCGTGTTATCTTGTATGCCGATAATAAAACTTCAGCCATGCAAACAGCCATTGACGAAACAAATCGTCGTCGTGAAATACAACTTGCTTATAATCGCCAAAACCAAATTATTCCAAAAACAATTGTAAAACCGATTTTCGATGATATTACATCAAAAGATGATGCAAAAGTAGTTGAAGCTTATTTCCGCAGTAATAAAGTTGACTTTAAAAAACAAACTAAAGCCATTAGTATTCTCCGAAAAGAAATGTTACAAGCTGCTAAAAATCAAGAATATGAACGTGCGGCTTTTTTACGAGACACTATAATTAATTTGGAGGTTAAGAATAAATAATGTTTAAACTACATAAATTTTTGTCATTAACAATAATATCAATAACACCCATACCAGCTTGTTTTTTTTCCATTACTTCTTGCAGCAATTATGCTGTTGGTCCTGATTACAAGTCATCATATGCCGATTTTATTAATACGAGAACATTTTCTATTCTAAGCAACAATAACGACAAATCGCATGTCGGTACTGGCTGGATTTTTAGAAAATCGTGTAAATCTCTATACACTTACTACTTGGCTACAAATGTACATGTTGCTGCTTTATTTAGTGTCAGCGGTAGTGAAATACCGATGCAACTAGCCTATAATCCTGATTATTCTATTCGCACTTGTTTTCAACCAGAGTCATATTTCAAAGTCGAATCGTACGTTTTGCTTGGTGAAAACTCTGATAATCGCCCGACCAAATCAAACTGAAACCAAAACTCCAAATATGAATGGGATGTAGATTTTGACGTTTTCGAAATTAATTTTGGTTCAGAAGATCAAGATATAACTAAAATAGATCCATTTTGTAAATATTCAAATAATTTGCTTCATAGACTTAATTACCTCAATGAGTATGCCGCCACACATGACAATAAAGTATTAGAGTTTGCTAATTCTAACTACCACTATTATTCAGGCATGCCGTTACATGTTGCAGGTTTCCCTGCTAGACCTATGGAAGGGTATAAATGAAAAGAGCCACCACAATGAACGTCTTATGCCACAACTTACAGCCGAGGTGTTTTCAACTATGACACAACTAATAATCCCATTTTTTCAGAAGATCAAGGTATAGAGTTTAAAGATGGAAAACCAATTAACATCATCGGGAAAGCCGTTTGATATCGACCTGCTACCACTCCAGAATTAACTGGCGGAAGTAGCGGAAGTATGGTAATTGATAATGATGACAAAGTTGTGGCTATTAATTTTGCTGGTATTGCAGCATCAAAAGATGCGGATACCTCTATTCAAAATTTAGCTTTATTCCTAAACACCAAAAACTCTTATTTTGGTACCGAATACCGATATGAAGTATTCGATGATTGATTTAGTGAATTACCTTAAATTAAGTTAAGTGACAAAAGATTGATTTTTCAATTCTATGTTAGTGTTCTTTGCATTTTTAACTACGAAGCTCAGGAATCATAAGCATCCAATTGCCATTCAGTTCATACAACTAAAGACAGTATTTTATCGGCCAAACCATCTTATAATACTTAAAACACAATAAGGATGGGAATATGATTGAGCGTTATTCACGTGAGGTAATGAGTAAAATTTGAGATGCTCATAATCGATTTGATGCATATTTAAAAATTGAGATATTAGCTTGTGAAGCGTGAAGTAAATTAGGTGTAATCCCTGCTAAAGACGTCCAATTAATCCACAAAAAAGCCAAATTTAATATTAATCGCATTCATGAAATTGAAAAAGTCACGCATCACGACATTATTGCTTTCACCCGTAATGTAAGTGAATCATTAGGAAAAGAAAAACAATGAGTTCACTATGGATTAACTTCAACCGATGTCGTCGATACAGCTAATGCCTATTTAATTAAACAAGCCAACACCATCATTCGGGATGATTTAACTAAATTTATTAAAATCCTTAAAATGAAAGCAAAGTTATACCAAAATACCCCTTGTATTGGTAGAACTCACGGGATTCATGCTGATATTACTAGTTTTGGTTTAAAATGAGCTCTTTGATACGATGAAATGAAACGTAATCTAGAAAGGTTTGAACATGCAACCCAAAATGTTGAAGTTGGTAAACTTTCAGGGGCGGTTGGTAACTTTGCCAATAACGAACCATTTATTCAACAATATGTTTGCAAACAATTAGGTATCAACGAAGCTAATATCGCCACTCAAGTAATTCAACGTGATGTCCATGCGGAATATTTTGCTACTTTAGCTCTCATTGGTACCACCATTGAAAAAATTGCCACTGAAATTCGTCATCTGCAACGTACAGAAGTCCATGAAGTCGAAGAAATGTTTGCTGCAGGGCAAAAAGGCTCTTCGGCGATGCCACATAAACGTAACCCCATTGCAAGCGAAAATATGTGTGGGTGTGCTCGTATTCTCAGGGGTTTTATGCTAACAAGTTATGAAAATATCCCGTTGTGACATGAACGTGATATTTCTCATTCTTCTGCTGAACGCATTATGTTACCAGATGCCACCATCTTGCTAGACTACATGTTAAATCGTTATAGTAGCGTTTTAGATCACTTAGTGGTCTATCCAGAGCAAATGTTAAAAAACATTTACTTAACCAATGGTGTTATCTTTGCTCAAAGAGTGATGAATAAGTTAATTACTAAGGGTTATAGTCGTGAACAAGCATATGATATCGTACAACCGCTTGCCATGCAAGCTTACAATAACAATACCCCTTTTAAAGAATTGTTACTTCACCACAAAATCATAAAACAAAAACTTACATCACAAGATGTTAACAGTTGTTTTGATCTAAAATATTATTTTAAAAATATAAATTACATTTATCGAAAAGTAGGTATTTAATGACTAAGATTTTACTAGGAAGCCATGTCAGTATGGCTAAGCCTGACTATTTATTAGCGAGTGCACAAAGTGCGGTAGGGTTTGGAGCTAATACTTTTATGATCTATACGGGGGCTCCCCAAAATTCTGTTCGTGCTCCGCTTGACCAATTAAAAATTAAGGAGTTTCACCAATATTTAAACGAACATGAAATTAAATTAACCGATTTAGTTGTACATGCTCCGTACATTATTAATTTAGCCACAAATGACCCCTACAAACATGCTGGCGCCGTACAAATACTCCAAAATGAAATTTATCGTACAACGGTGATTGGATGTCAATATTTAGTGTTGCATCCCGGTAGTGCTGGGAGTTTAACCAAAACCCAAGGAATCGCTAATATTGCTCGTGCCATTAACACCATTAATTTAACCAATCGTCAAGTAATTATTTGCTTGGAAACCATGGCAGGCAAGCATGGTGAAATTGGTGGTACTTTTGATGAATTATCACAAATTATAAATTTAATTAATGATAAACAATTAATCGGAGTTTGTTTAGATACTTGCCACATTAATGATGCAGGTTATGATAATCATGATATTGATACAGTATTGCACGAATTTGACAAGAAAATCGGTCTAAAATATTTAAAAGTAATTCATTTAAATGACTCGAAAAATACGAAAGGCACGAATAAAGATCGTCATGAGAACATTGGTTATGGTACAATAGGATTTCAGACACTACTAAAATATACCCACGATCAAAGATTGGTCAATATTCCTAAAATACTCGAAACACCAAAATGAAAAGGTAAACCTTTGTATCGGGAGGAAATTCTAGTATTGCGAACCAAACATTGAAAGGACTATCGGAAATAATATGAAATGATGAAAGTTATTATCTTTCGCACTACCTATCTCTTTTACTATTAGTAGCTTGAGCACGGCGTGTTCCACTAATGTTACTCCTTACAGTTTACCGAATGCTACTATATCATTTGATAAATATGCATTGACATTAGACCAAACTAATAACTCCTATACCGTGCATGGCACAGTGACACTTTCTGATCAAAGCGAACCTGATCACATTACTTATGTTTATACTGATGCTGACATATTACCAATCGGGTTTCAACAAGTTGGTAATAATTTAACTATTTCATTAGTACCTGAAGTAACTATTAATGCCCAGACAATCTGTATTTATGCCACTTATCCTAAGTCTGCTAATCGACCACGCATTCCCATTACCATTAACGTAGTGGCTTATACTTCTCCAACACCAGAACCAACTCCCGAAGTATGGGACGATACCTGAGTACCAAAAAATAATTTAATTATTAACAATGGCGTGTTAAAAGGCTTAAGTGACACTAGTAATAAATCGATTTTACATATTCCATCTGAAGTAACCGTCATTGCTGCCGACGCCTTTAAACAATTATCAGGGATTACTACTGTAAATTTTGCCGATGACAGTAAGTGTATCAAAATCAATGCGGATGCTTTTGAACAATCTAGTATTACAAACATTAATTTCCCAGCATCTCTAATTGATTTAGGCACTGGTTGCTTTTTTCAATGTAGATCGTTAGTTTCCATTAATCTATCCAATAACATCCATATTTCGAGTATTCCTGATTATTTTGCGACACTTTGTAGCAGTCTAACTAGTTTAAAATTACCACCAAATTGTGATCATATTG
>JAITJR010000071.1 GCA_031278855.1 Mycoplasmataceae bacterium
ACATTGTTTTGTTTGTAATCAACATATCCTTTTAACTGTTCTAAATTTAGCGTACGTAATGATTTACCATTTTTATCTCTAATTCTAAATGTACCATTTTCTAATTCTTCAATATCACAATTTGTTAATACTTTATATTCGTTAATTATTTTTTGTTTATCCATTATTAACTCCTAAGTTAATATAAGTATAACATAAATATTATTTTTGTATTAATAATAATATTAATAAAATAGTAACTATTAAGAACAGCGTTACATCGTTAGGTAGTTGGATATAATAAGTAGGAAAGTTGAAATGATTTATGAAATGTAATAAAACCATTATTTTACTGCCAATTATGTTTATTGGTACAATACCTTTATTTACTTCTTGTGGTAACTATTTTAACAATAAAAACATTGTACAAGCAATTGAAACCAATGGCACTAGTTTGTCGAGAAATCTTTTAATAAATTCGACAAACAATCTTTCAATTGATACTTCAATTCCGGAAAATTATCCAGATCAACTATGTAATAACTTAAGAAAAATTTCATTCACCGCTGATGGAAACTCATCATTTGAATTTTATAGTAAAGATAAAGGTTATGGTTTACATCCTGTGCTTACATACAAAATAAATGATTTAGAAGGTTCTTATTCTATTGCAGGCTCCACAATTCAAATCATTGATCATTCTCATTTTGATTTTGTATTGGATGACAAGACATTAAATATTCTAAAAATGTTTGGTTTGCTAGGCAATGGCATTGATTTATCTCTTGAATTTTCTTTTAATTATGATGCAAATCATAAAACACAATTTGGTGATGTGATAAGTTTTGTTGTATTATATTCTTGAATATCAATTTCATAAATTCCTTCTGTCCATAAAAATGGATAAACCAAATATACACATTATTATGCATGTTTTAATAATGATAAGAATTTATGGAATAAGTAAATTTATTAGAATTAAGAAATTGTAAGTGTTGTCAAAAAAGGTGTTAAGCTTTCGGCACTACCGACATTAACACGAGTTATAAAAATATATTCACCAACCAAAGATTTATCAGTTTCTATAAATTCGAAAAATGTAGTGATATTTATAAAGTAAATATAAGAATACTATTTCCTCGGTGAATAGTTACATAAAATAAATATTTTTATTAATATTATTGTTAATACATAGTATTAAAAAAAATCATGGATTGTATAAGCTTTTAAGGGCTTAACCCATGATTTAATTAAGAATAGTTATTTAATTGTGAATTATGGATGAGATTTCATGTAGTTTGTTACACCTTGATTGAACTCATCTTGTTTGTTTAAACGAGTATTAATGGCTTGAAAACCAACCCGCATTTCCTCTGCCAACTTTTCTACCGTTTGTTGTAATGATGTTACAACTGAACGTAAAGGAGGCTGGTTAGAAGTCGAAGAAGATGCGTTATCAGTCTCAGGTGGTTGGTTAGAAGATGGATTATCAGTTTCAGGAGTTGGTGTTTTGTGTTTTCTTGGTTTTGTTTTTACATCAATAAGAACATTGTCTCCAACTTTAACTGGATCGTGATCTGCTTTAAGAATTTTAGCTTCTTTTTTCATATCTACATTATACAGGTGTTTAGAACACTTGTATCCTTTCGCCAATTAAGCAAAGCTTATTTTGAACGAAATTAATCCGTCCTTTAATACCAACGATTTGGCCGTGTGAAATTTGTTTCATTTCTGTCGCAAAAGTTTCACGGTTAATTGATACAGGCACAAGGTCGTATCAATCGTCATCTGAACTGTTTGTTGCGGTCTTTTCAACTTTGACATTGACAATAGCATCATTTGATTCTGGTAATTTAGTTACCTGATCAACAATGCCGATAATAGCCACAAAATTCATAACTAATTACCTCCTTCATAGGCTTTAAGCATGGCAGTTTTTAAGGTGACGCCAGCGATTATGTAATCTCTAATGTATTTTTCCTTTATACCAGCTCAAGCCATGAATTTAATGAGGTCGGATAATGTTCAGTTGTTTTTGATGTACAACTTACTAATTTCTTCAATGTATTTAGCACGTATACTTGAACTCATAGCTAAATACCTCTCATTTGGATTAAAGACTTAGCAACCCAAGCTTTATGTATGTCACGTTGTTTGCAAATTAGTAAATCCAAAGGATTAACTTTTTTAGCATTTCACAACGGATTACGTAACAATACGGCTTTTGATGTTTCAGCTTCGACTATGGTCATCGCATCAATCAGATTAGGGAATTTCTTCGCTAATCATGTATGCTCTGTCCACACATCTACTCATTTTTCACTTTTCAAAGAACTATCTGCTGACTTATTTTTTATCGAAGTCTCGATATTTATTTTTGTATTCATAAGAATACTCCTAACTTTTAAGGCAGGGCCGGTTGTCTAGTTATCAGCTAAACGTTACCGCTAGCTTTTTCTAGAAACCAAATAAAAAAATATCATCATACTCCGTATGACTATAACAATATTCTGGTTTGCCTGCAATTCATTTTATACCACAAAATAACTTATAAATCATTTTATATGATATAAATATGGGTAACAATATTCTGGTTTGTAAAAATCAACATCATAAGAAAGTCTGGGCAACCAGTCTTTTTTATTTAAACCAAAACAAAAGGAGCTAATCATAGCGGTAGATAAATCTACATATGATTAGCAACCAGAATATCATCAATAGCCAAAAAGCAATCAACAATATGCGCCCAACTTGCAGGCAGGGCGAGTGTCTCGGCCTAGAATTAGCTAGATGCTAATTAACACTCGTTTGTATTCATTCCTGATACAAATTTTTAATATGAGCATTTTTATCTACCATAAAATCACTCGGTACACTTTTAAAAGTTTTATTTTCTTTTTGTAATTTATCATTTCATTTATTTTTACGATAAATATTCCATTCGACATCTGTCATGTTTTCAATTTTGATCAATAGTTTAGTATCAAAATTAGATTTAAATTTAGCTACGTCATTTTGTGATTTTAGTAAATTAGCTTTTTTAAACTCAAATTCAGCAATGATATTCATAATGTTATCAACTTGTAAATTCGAATGAATTTCATCTGTTTCGATGGTCTTATACTCTGGCCAATTATTAATAAGTTTTTTGGACATAGTGCTAAACATTACCTGGCCCTTAAGCAGTTTACGAATGTCATTAGGATGTCATATAAATGTTTCGTCAACTCGAAGAGACCCAGCACCTGAATGAAAAATGTTGCCTCGAGCGTCCGATATAGTTTGATCTGTGTGCATCAAATGTTTTCTAGTTCCGTGTATGGCAGCAATAGCACGTATTGTTTCTTCGTCCCTCAAGCGGGAAATAAAGAATGTAGTGCAATTATTAATAATGGTATTTAAAAGCCCACGCTTATCTTCTTTCTCAACACCAGCTTTTTCTTGAATACCAAAACCTAATGCAATGCGTTTGGAACGAAATTGTTGTACCATCCCACTAATTTGGCTTTGATTTTGAAAAACTTCTGAAGCTTCATCGACAATGAAAACAGTAATTTTATTGTCGATTCTACGTTGTATCTCATTGTAATTTGCTAATTGTTGAAAATCGTAAAGTAATATTTTTGCAATTGCTTTGTTCGTAATATTTGTATAAAGCTGAAACAATAAAATTTGATTAGTCCTATTTATCCGCATGAAATCTTTAATAGCAACACCGTCAGACGAGATTACATTTTTTGTATTTAAATATAACTCTTCGAAATCGTTGTGCAAAATGATAAGCTGCTCTTTGTTTTGTTCGTTTAAATCGTTAAATTTACGATAAAGTTCGCCTATCGGATTATTTTTATATTGAATTTTCTTTTCTCTTCGAGCAGGCGTTCCTTCCGCATCGATTTTAGCTGAAACAGAATCATTTTCTTCTTCAGCACCATCTGCAGATAATTGCTTAATAATTACAGAACGCACGGTAAATTTAGCTAAATTTTCTAGTGATACTCCGCCAAGTTCAGGAACCAATAGTAAGAAATCAACTAACAAAGTGATTCATGCTCTGGTTTCACCAGCATAAATATTAGTAATTGCACTCTTCTTCTTTAAAGAATAATCGAATATTTCTGAAATCATGTCGATGAGTTCGATTCGATTTTTTTGAGCAAACGGATTGTATTTAGCTTTGTGATGATCATTTAAGTTTCAAACCGTAAAATGACTATTAAATAAATCTGCAATGCGACCTATATGTTTTTCTAAATCTCCATCGGCTTTACCGTCTAGTATACAAATCGGAAATTTGTTGTAGGCTGCATCGAAACATAATTTTAAAATGTTGTATGTCTTGCCAAAACCAGATGCCCCAATAAATAAAATGTGCATGTCTCAAATATTGATTGGAACCATTACTTTTTTGCCACGATTAACAATAATTCCGTTTTTTCACGAAACAATATTTAACTTTTCACAAAGCTTGTCAAATCTATCATCTTCGATTTTAGCTCATGTTTTATAACCAATGATGTTGCTAAAAAAGACTAAATACGGATGGTTTGGTTGTTTAGGAACTTTTTGTTCAGCCAAATCCGCTTCTATTTTTTTATTTTCTTGAAGAAAAAGTTTATAGAGACGTTTGTTGAAACGTTCTTCATAAGAAATGACAAAAAGTCATAAAACTATTAATCCGCTAAGCGTTCACATAAAAATTCAACGTAATCACATCTGGATAGTTACTACTAAAACAATTTCTAAAATCAAAACAACAATGATTATGAATAATCATTTAATTTTATTTTTCCTAGCTCTTTTTTTATTTTCTTTTTCTTGAAGGCATTTTTTCTGCTGTTTTATGTAAATACGGTTACATAAAATTACAATGAATGCAAGCGGAAAAACCAGATAAAAAAATATTGTAATAATCTTTTTGTAATCAAAAAGCGGTTCAACGGTTGGAGTAGCTGAACCGATTACTTTAGATTTTAAATCTTGGTTCGACATATTATTTATTTTCCTCTGTTTTAACCGGCTCTGGTACGGTTACTGCAGGCTCATCTTTGTCTCTAGCTATCATGATAGAATCTAAAAGTTTTTCAGAGCCTACATTTATATATTTGTGTTTGCCGTCTTTTGATGTTTGCACAAAAGTATTTGGAAAATAAACTCCGATGCGTGCGATTACTCCATTACCTTTTTTAGTTAATTTAAAATTTTCGTCGATTATTGTATAAAACGTTTTGCCGTCTTTACTAATGTCTTTTTTTACAATTGTCATATTTCTCACCTCCTTTCTATAAATAGATTTATCACTTTACTTTATCTTTCTATTTTTATCTCCATTCATAAGTTCATCCAATTTTGGCGCGTTATGAAAACGAATTATTTGTCTTAACGTTTTTATAAAAAAGAAAACGCACACTATTAATAGAATTAAACCGATAACTCACAATGCAGTATTGTCATCATTTTTAAAATGCAGTCCCGCTATACCTAAACAAATCATAGCTAACGAACCAATAATACCTAAAATAGTAATAAATAGCATTATTCATTTTATTTTGGGATTATGTTGCTCGGCAAATTTAGTAATCATAATTATTTTGTCATTTCTTCTAGACAACCAGTAATAAATTGATTTAGTAAACGATTGACATTAGTCTTATGTATTCGACAATAAATGCGAAATTTACGATAACGTTCATCAGTAATTTTTGCCCCAATGACAACTTGAGCATTTTGTGTTTCAGCTTTTCTAGTGATTTCTTTTATGTTCATTTTATGCTCCTTCACTTTTTACTTCATTTAGAAATTTCAATCAATGACTAATATCATTGCTTAATCGATAACGATCTCAAGCACTCTTAATAGTTAAGCATTGCCCAGGACTCGCACGTGCAATAAATTTATGTTCAACATCGCTTAATGGTAAACCAGACGACGAAAGCATTTTTGTTAACATATTAATATCGTCTTCGGGAGATTTGAAATAAAAACCATATTGAGTGAGCTTAAAAATTTCTTTATATTCAATTGTGGCTTCATCTTTCACCACTCCTAAACCTTGATCGACTAAAATTGTGGCACCATTATGACTACGACATATACGTTCGAATTTATTAAGTATTCACATCACCCCTGGAATATGACGTATAGAATGTAACTCATCAATATACAACGCAAATTTACGGCCAGAGTTTTTATTGGCGATCATGATTTCGATAGCCACTTGAATTTGGCAAATTACAAAAGCTGCAAAAATATTGGCACTAGTTCTAGTGATATTAGAAATATCAAGAGTAAATCATTGATTCTCATTTCAATTAATGTTACTATTAACGTTAAACAAATAACTGTACGTGCTGTTTTGGTCATATTGTTCGAGTAAAATAGCTAGTTTACGCATAGCTTTGACATTTTCTTTATTTTCGTGCGACATTTTTAAAGCTGTTTCGTAAAAATGTTGAGTAATTGGCATTTTAGTTTTTGAAATTTTCCGGAAATCCATATTATTAGTAAATTTGCATGGGCCGTTTTTATTTTCATAAACATATTTTTGCACTTTTCGCCAAGCTGCCATGATTTCTTCTTCGTCGGCTTTACCTGATAAGTTTAACAAAGCAATAACAATAGCGTCGTTTTTAATGTAAGTTCGATCTAATGGTAGCATCACAGCTTCTTCGCTATCACTTCCAATACCTTTTGGAACAGTTAAAACATCTCATAAGTTTAAAGTTTTATTTTCTTTGTCACGAACATTCTTGCGACCAAGTATTACATTGGCCCCACCTAGACGTTGTGTCATTTTGCCGTAATCAGGTTTAGGATCAATGCAAAAAATGTAATGATCATCGAAATAATCTTGAATCATGTCGCGTTTAATGGTTCATGTTTTGCCTGCTCCAGTAAACGCTAATGCAATGCGATTAAAAGAATTGTACATCGAATCCACACGCCAATAGTTTTCAAATATGGGTGTTTTTGTAATATGCAAGCCTGTCTGATCAATGATATTACCTTTGTATCAAGCATCTATTTCGCCAATGCTTACATTATTAATAAATGGGTACCCTATCGCCAAGCTAGTATTTAAAACATGAATAGCATTTAATTTAACAATTTCCATTGGCAATGAGCGTACATTTACTTTTTTGCCACGGAAGGCATTTTTAAATGAATCTCAATAGCTCTTGCGAAATTGTAGCGATGGCAATTCATAGCAACGCGTATTAGTAAAAGCATCGATTTGAAAATAATTTAGATCGTTGACAACAAAACCACGGTTGTAATTAGTCATTTTTTCTTCAAATTCATCCATTTTTTTCTTGATTTCTTTTCTAGTAATGCCTTTGAATAATACGTAGATGCATATTTCTTTCAAGTCATATACATGTGTTTCGTTGCCAATTTGGTCAGAAACAAATTTAATTTGCTGATCGACTTTAGAAATTTCTGTACGTTGTATGTCACTCGCATGTTTCTTATACCATCTCGTGCTCATAGTTCTTGAAACAGCATTCTGCAATGAATACAATATGTTTTGTGTCGTACCACGGTCAAGATGTTTTGTAGACATGTACACGGTATAGTTTGAATCGTTTAACAGAAAACGCAAATATTCGTGGCGGGCTATATCTGGTAAAGCATTAACACACTTGAATCCCATAAGTTCAGAAGTTTTGTCTTCTCGATACAAACGTAGATAGTTCTTATGGGCTCTAATATGTTTTACACCCACTTTATTTAACAAATTCACATTAATGGTATCACTTGGTCATAGTTCATTTAAAATTTGCGAAATTTCGCTTGTATTAGCTTTAACGATGTTTATTTTAGCTTCTCTTATTAGAGTGGCAAGAGTTGCATAATGTTTTTCGTTATTTTCGATACTATCACCGTTTAATACCAAAAAATAAGCTTGTTGCTTGTGCGTGGTATCGTTATTCATTTGATTAATTTTGGCATCATACGCATCTTGTAACGACTTAATATCTGCGTTAGTTTTTTTTAATTTATATTCTTTCTTAGCAATTTGATAGAGAATATTTGTACTAATAATGTCGTAATCAGATTGGTGACCCCAAAAATTTTGACATTCTTCGATGATTTGGTTTTTGACAGCATTTTCCGACAAACTAAGATCGTATCCACTGATCCGATAAAACGAAATATATCCCTCTCGCTCTTCATTTTTATAGCGTATGTGGTTATCTTTTAATTCTTTAAAACGACTATAGGCTTTAATTTCTTGTTCATTCCATTGTTTTTTAGCCATAAATTGTCTAATAATTCAGTGATGTATGCGCGTTCGTAATTTGCCTGTTTGTTTGCTACCAGCGAAACAAAACAAGATAGAAATTAAAAGATATGCACCCAAAACCAACCCCATTGTCAATGTAAAGCCAATTGAAAGAGCAACGATGAAAATTGGAACAACTAAAATACCAAATAGATAAATGTCTCTAAAATCAATACCCATTTTTCGAATTTCTCGAACTGGCATTAAATTTATTTCTTCGTGTTGTTTTTCATTATTTTTATTTACTTCGTACATTTTAAACGTCCTTCAATCACTTTACAGCCTTATTAACTATCTTTGTTGTCTTTCCAATTGTCTCAGCAGCAGCATCTCCTATTGTCGTATTGTTGGCATAATAATCTATTGCATCACTATTACCAAATAACATAGCGGTACGTCGTGAATGAACTAAAGCTGTTAGCAATACTGCATCAGCAAATAATAAACCAGCCCCACCGATAATTCATTGGGCTACATTATTAAAATTATTAAGTCATTGCATTAGAAATGGTAGTATTGCTGTCGCCAATTCCATATAAATATATGTAAAGAACAATTCAACTCAAATTGTTAACATCTCACCAGTATGTTGTTTGAAATCGTTGTTTTGACCTTTAGCAAAAACCATTATAGTACCCATTCATTTTCAAATGATAATTACTCAATTTTGTGCAACACGCCAAGCGGCACGCATTATAATGAGATCAGCAATAACTGTAAAAATAAACCCAATAATTATGTTGGGTAAGCCTATATCGCCTCAGCCATCAAACAAATTTGATGACCAATTACTTCCATTTCGATCACCAGTAATGAATGTATAAATTTGTTCGACTAAATTCATGCTAGTCATACCCATAGTTTTAAGCTGTAAAACCTGCAGACCAATCTGTTTGTCGTCACCAAAAATGATACGATCAACTATGCCTTTTTGGTTGGCAATATATCGTCCTAAACACACATTACTATCGATATTATCAGCACTTGCTTTTAACCCATCAAATGTTAAGAAAATACTATTGAATTGAGAATCTCAATTAATAATTACCGCATGAAACTGGCCTAAGTTTTTATAATCGGATAAACAATTATTAAATAAGCGTTTAATACTATCTAAGCGTTCCGATATATTTGCAATTTGGCCTGCTAATTTACCAGATAAATCTAACGATCCGGTTTGCAATTGGTTAATAATAAATGTTAAGTTTTGAATATCATCATTCATTCCGCCATATTGTAAATAATTTAAGATTTTATTCACATCGTTTAACTGAATTTGCAATTGGTTAGCAATATCCGCTCGACCGTTACCATTAGCTTGCGTAATGGCATTAGTTAATTGTGTTTGCATTTCACCCAAAGCTTGTGTAATACTAAATTCTTGGCCACCAACATCTATCTTGACATAGTTAATATTTTGCAAGTCTATAAGATTAGCAAGCATATATGTTTTAAGTCCTATCACATCAGCATTAGATAGTGTAGCTGGTCGATTTTTATTAAAAATGCTAATGAGAATGGTTACTAATGTTGAAACTAACATGATAATAAAGGGCGAAGCTACTAGAAATAACGGGTATCCAAGAGCAAACTTCATGTGTTCTTGCACCTCGCCGTCATTACCAAAACGGCGCATCGCATTACGTCGATTAATCTTTATTAGTAAATAAAATAATCATGCCGCAGCACTAATAATAATTAGAAGTATTACAATAGTAAAAATTTGTCCGCCTCAATTAAATTGTCAAACCAGACGTCCATTAATAATTTGGGTATGAAAAATGGCCTGCGAAAATCCTGAACCTATAAATTTAAAAAGATTGTAGAAAATATTTAAAATTCAAAGAGGAATATATACAAGAATGACATAGAAAATTCCGCCTAAAGCACCTGTAATTAACCCAAAAAGTCAAGAAAACATTTTATCCTTTTAAAGCTTCTGTGTCATCGTCAGATTTGATGTCTAGTGTTTTATTGGTTTCTATTTTAGATTTTTGTTGGCGTTTGTTTATTTCATCTTCGATTGTTTCGGTGTCGTAATCAGAATTATATTTTTTACCACGGCGAGCTAATTTGACAATGACAATTGTAGCGATACCCGCTCCCAAAATAGCAAGCACTACTCATAGCACTGTTAAATTCGTGCCGTTGTGTGGCTGAAGTGGCTGGAGTGGCGTGAAATCATTATCAATTATTTCGATACTCTGCAAATTAGGGACTGGCATTCCAGACGGATTCATGTTGTAAATGTTGGAACAAATGTTAAACACAACATCTATTTTTCCGCTAGCATCGTCCTGTATTTTGAATACAACACCTTTTAAAGCTTGAGTAAATTCTGTCTTAGATAAATTCGTTTCAAATAAATACGAATCATCGTCGCCGATAGTTGCACCGTTATAAGCGATTAAGTTATCTAGAATATATTGTTTAGTAATTTGGCTTGGTTCGATTTTTACTGGTCTTGAACGATTGTGTTTTCGTAAAACAACATTTTTTGCAAATAATTGTACATTTAATACTTGCGGTTGGTCGCCAGCCACTTCATCTTTAAAATGAATTGTTAATTGCAATATTCCGACATTATCATTTGGTACATAATCTATATGATCTATTAGTTGATCAATTGTATAAGAAGTTTCAAATGCTTCTTTTACTTTGACAAAACAAGTTTTATCGAACGAAACATCGCCTAGTCCCTGTGTATCCGAAGACGGTACTTTACCAGCATCGATATATGCTTTAATTTGCGAAGGCGTTTTTGTATAAATTATTTTAGTAAAAGCATCTCAAGCAGTTGGATTGACACCGAACCCAGTTGGTCCATAAAATAACCCAGCATTTTTATCTAATGGATTGCCGTCGATTTCATCTATGGCGTGGCTTAAAACAAACGCTGGCGGATTGAATGTCCAATAATTTGAAGCATTACCATTTAGGGATCATACTTTATTATTAGCTATGTCATAAATCCCTAATGTATCCGATGTTCCTAACGTTCCGAATGCTCCACTGTTGGTTATGCAAGAACGTAATTGGAACCATGTAGCGGCGGGCGAAGGATAATTAAAGCTTAAAGCAATTTCGCCGCCCATTAAATCTTTCAAATTAAATATTTTAGTTTGCGGTGTGCTTTGATCTGCACCATCAATGTAACTTAGAGTGTAATTCAAATTTTGACTGAGTAATTTAGATACAACATCGAGATAATTATCAAATTGTAAAGCAGATGTAATCTCAATGTGTTGAGCGATATAATCATTTTTTCACTTTAAAACCGAAAGTTCGTTAATGGCTTGTTCCATTACTGCTTGATCATCGTGTCCGTGTTTAATTAAAAAGTTGCTTAAACTTCAGGATTGTTCACTGTTGTCGTATCATTCCAAAGGCTTGATTGTTGTAGTTGGAATAGCTCAATCAAAAATTCCAGACGGTACACCGCAATCAATCAATTTACCATTGATAATAGCATTAGATAAATCGTTTAAGGCTCATTGAGGCAACACTTTTGCAAAAAGAGAGATCTCTGGTTGTTGTATTCAAAACGAATTATCATAATTACCAGTAATTGGGTCTTTATGGCCCGATACTTGATTTTTAGATGTGTCCCATCCCATTAAATCCGCGGAAATATAATCTTCGTTTAGTTTTAAACCCAAGTAACTTTTTGTAACGTCATAAAAAGATTTATCATAGTCTGGAACAATAATTTTATTTTTGTCAAAACTAGTTGAATCTAAAAATGGAGTTACTGATGGATGAATTGTAAAAACGTGAGAACAGTCTAATTGATGAAGGGTTGGAGGCTGCGTTGAAGGATAAGGTGGATATCCGCTACCGCCTATATTTTCTACTATATCTCCACCTCATCAAAGAGATATTAAATTTAATTGTATGTTCCATAAACCGTTTTGATAATTTAATGCACCAGTTGTGTACAAATCATCAGATTTAGCTCATTGATAAGAACCAGAAGTATATACTGCTGTTCCAATATGATGTCTTTGTTGCAAAAGTTGTCCATCATTTCAATTTAAAGTCGATTCAGAAGTTGCACATTTTCATGTTCCGTTTGCGCTTGTTATTCGATATTGAATTGGGAGCGAGTAGTTTTCACCAGGATTAAAATAAATATTTTTAGTAGATTCTCCCTTAACAACTATGTTGTTAATATGGACATAATTTTTAGAAGTTAAATTGACTGGTATTGTTTCGTTAAAAGTGATAATTCCTATATTTGAATTATTGTTGGTAATATTTTGTTGTGTTACTTCATTTTTAATTGAAAAACTTCACAATGGTAATATAGCTATTGGTGTAACCAATCCCAAACTCAATAAACTTAACTTATTAAATTTCATATTATTGACCGATAAATTTGTTCAAGAAAAAACAAACAGCACTAAAACCAATTCCAGCAATGACCGCAATTACAGCAATAATTACAAAAGCTGCTCGGCAATTTTCTCGGGCCGTTTCCCGCTTTTGCATGTCTTTGTGATTTCGATCACCTCAGTTGTGCATTAGCCTAAATATTTGTACACCAATTAAAAATATTGCACTGCCATAAACAGCAACCATAATGATATATTGAACAACTGCCGCACTATCAGAACCAATTAAATTGGAAAGCCACACTCATACTCATGCTGGTGAACTACTAGCTCCGTACATGCTAGCGTGGGCACTTAACTGGATATTATGAATAATATCTAACATAGCTATTTACCTATTCTTTCTATTTTTTTAATTTTGCGTTCTAAACCAAACTGATAACTACCAACAGCAATAAGCAATCCCGCACCAAAACCTAATATGATGCCTAAAATAACATGCCCACCTGCTGTTTCGTTGTTAAAACCTATTATCATGATAATGGTTGGTACCAATATACAAATAACACCAATGACCAATAAAACAAAAGTGATTATGATTATTTTTTTATTTAGTGTTGTACTTGTAATCGGAATCTGCGTTTCTTTGTTTTTCATAAAAATATTTTTACTCTTACATTTAAATTGATTACAATAATTAGGTATGAGAAATAATGAAAAAATCACTCAACCAAACATTGATTCAGTGATTTTTTGCTCGTTATTTTCTGCTAACACTACATTTTGGTTTTAAACCCAACTTTGGTTATATTGTTGGAAATGGTAGTAGATAATGCGAGTGTGGGAGTCGGGTAATTATTTTGACTATGGCCAATGGCATAACCTATTCCAAGACCACCGCCAACACCGACAACCGCCGTCCCAGCTGCTAAAGCGACTTTGACTTTATTGCGACGCTTCCAAATGCGGTGTTGTTCGCTGGTTAAAACATTGTTATATGGATTAGAAGGAACGCCATCTTCTTTGCGAAATTTTAATGCTTCAGTTTGATTTTTGTTTTTCATAATTGGTTCCTTCTTTCTAACGAACCGAGAAATGAAAAGCAAGAACTAGCGAACGCTAATTCTTGCTTTAAGAAAAACTCAAGGTGTTAGCAGCTCCGCTGCTACTCTCTCTCTCTCTCTCTCTCTCTTGTGCGTGTTGGTCATACTCAATTTAATGCTTTAACTTATATCAAAATAACGGT
>JAITJR010000004.1 GCA_031278855.1 Mycoplasmataceae bacterium
AACGCCTGAAACTTACAAAATTAAAATCAGCGTCGATGGAATTAAAGACCCATCTGATGACATTCCATTTGAAGTAGTGAATCCGCCGCAAATTAGTAGTATTACCATTAAAGGCTTACAAGCAGTTTCAACTACTGCTGGCATAACTAATGCGACTGTGGCTAATTATTGAGCTCAAGCCAACGATGGTAAATTATTAGACAACAACCTATTGACATGAAGCATTAATGGGGAGCATCCTGATGGTATTACAATAGACGACAACGGAAATCTATCTGTCGATAACACAATTACTGCTGGAACATATCCTATTACTATTCGTTGTGCTTTAACAGATAGTGACCCCGTTATTGCAAACACTATATCCGTTAACATTACTATCACCACCACACCACAACCCGCACCTACTACAATCAGCATTGTAGGCCCAACTGCAGTAAGCGGATATAGTGGCATAGCTAACGATAACGCCGCTCGTTTTATTGTTCACGATCAAAATAATTATTGAATAAAAGAAAATATATCATGAGCAATTGATGATTCACCTACAGGCGTTACGATAACAACTGGAACTGATGGCATTGGTGTATTGCAACTTGCTGATACTGCCACTAGTCAAACCATCAACATAAAAACAACCTATACTCCTGCTGGCGGTGCTCCAATAACTAGTGCAAATTTTTCAATCACTATTACCATCGCAGCTATCCCATCCGTTTATAAAAGCGCCGATGCTTCTGATTGAGAAGGAAGAACAGCTGGAACATTACAATTCAATTCAACCCTTGCTACAAATGATTTCGACGAAAGTTGTTACACTTATTACTATAGAGATTCTAGTGCTGCTGCCAATTTTTCGGCTAAAGATTTGATAATACCTAGTGAAGTTTCATGCAATGGTGTATCAGCTAAAACATGATTACTTCCTTGCAAACAGGCGGAGGATTGAGGCACTTTCTATGGCTGTACGCTATCTGGTAGTTTAACATTTTCCGAAGGCACCAAAGAAATTGGGAATCAATTTTCCATTTTTTCAGGCGGAAGCAACATAAACATTAACAAACTAATTTTACCATCTTCTCTAGAAATGATTAAAAGAGAATCGTTTTATGCATTTGGTGCGGTTACAACCCCTACTCTAAACTTACCTAAAAAGCTTACCACCATCGGCAATAATGCATTTCACAGCGTAAAAACACAACTAATTGTTGGTAATTATGATGATTTTCCTAATTCTACTGTTGATTCAAATGCGTTTTATGGGATAGAAAGTATTGGTGGCACTGAAAATAAAGGCTATGTTATTAATATCGGTACCAAAACAAGTTCCGAATTTTTAACTTGGTTAAAAACCAAAGGATTAAATGATGCATATTTTACTGCATTCTAAATTTAGGGTAAATAACAAATTACTTCCTCGGCAAATAGTTACATAAATAATTAACTATCTTACTTACTTAATAAAGTTGACTTTACCTACAAAACTAATTTTTTAAAAAATGGCGATTTCCCAAGCAATATTTGGGTTAAGTTATTTTTCTGCTAAATTATCTGTTAAACTTGGATATAACCATTTACTGAACTAATTTCATCTCAAAAGTAACAAACACTATAACCCGACTTTATCACTTAGGAAAAAGATAATATAAAAATAACACTGAAAAATCAACAGTTTTTTGCATTTTACTACTACTTTTTATGTGTAGATAAATAGGTATATTCGCATATTTACTAAATAAGTTTTATTTGCTTTGTATATTTTGATTTCTTCTATGAACATATACCTATCATTTATCTATGCTATATATGATAAATTTAAAAGTCAAGAAGATATTGATTTTATTGATAAAAATGAATTTTTTGGAATATTTTTTTAGGTGCATTTTAGTGATGATATATAATCTAAAGCATGTCTAAAATTAGTAGAAAAAATGCAATTGATCATTTAAGAAAATTACAAAAAAGATTAATCATAAATGATACGAGTGCTCAAGCAATGTATACAAAATTTAATGACCGTTCTTCTAAAATATTTGATTTACATCGATTGTCTGAGTATGAGCCTAACTATTTAAGCATTTTATTTCATGGTAAACATTTAATTATCGAAACTAGAGAACCTAATGATCAGTTAGCAAAAAACCTAATTCAACATTTGAGAAAAATCATCAATTCTAACCAAACAAAAGTTAAAGATCTTAATGTTGATGCACTTTATTTAGGCTATCCATATATTATTGGAACATCTGGTAAAATAGAAAAAGAGGAAGATGCATCTCAGGTTTTTAGAGCACCTTTAAT
Source organism: Mycoplasmataceae bacterium (assembly GCA_031278855.1). GTDB lineage: Bacteria > Bacillota_I > Bacilli_A > Mycoplasmatales > Mycoplasmoidaceae > Malacoplasma_A. The sequence goes on from JAITJR010000004.1 coordinate 2,302, forward strand.
TCTGTGGAAAATAAATTTAGAAATAATTGGCCCCACTAAATTAAAACTTTGATTAGATATTGATAATGAGAACTTAAAAGTTAACATGTCTTTGTTGGCAAGGTTATTAGTTATTAATAAAAAAACTTTTGACTTAAATAGCGTTCGTTTGTTATTTACTTCAGAAAATTTTGTTGAAGACGTACTTAAAATATATGAAACTTGTGGTTGTCATTTTCTCAAGGATGAAAAAGCGAGATTTATTGATGCTTTTAAAAATCGAAAAAGCACTAAATTTATCAACCCACAAGCAGGTAGACAAGAATTACTTAAATCAGTTGATAAAACAAGCGACACCTTAAATGTTTTTGCCGTTCTAGGAATCTTTGCATATGGCAATGAAAGTTTATATAACTTATATGAAGAAATGATTAGTAAGGACGGTCCTGAATTTTATCAAGAATTAAATGATAGATTTTCCGAGGGGCTTGAACAAAAAGAAGAATTTAAAGAAAATCAATTAATGCAAGTTACACCATTAGATTATTCTCAAAAAATGGCAATTTCTTATGCGTTGAAAGGTGATCTTGTAATCCAAGGTCCGCCTGGCACTGGTAAGTCACAAGTAATAACTAACATAATTGCTAATGCAATTCAAAAAAATAAAACGGTACTTTTTGTTACAGAAAAATATGTAGCTGCCGAAGTCGTTCACAATCGGCTAAATAAAATTAGTAGGTTTGCCTTGCCGATATTTGATATTGCAAATAATTCTAAAAAAGATAATTTTTATAAAAAAATTGAAAATTCTCTAATGAATATAGAATCTCCTGAATTTTCAAAAAATCACAGTTCTGACGAGATTGAAGCAAAATTTCAACAGATACTAGAATATAAAAATTTCTCAGCTACCAAAGAGTCAAAGAACTGACTATTATTTTTGCAAGAAAATTATAAAAAATTTGATGACTTTAATGAATGAAGATGCGACATTAAATCACTATTAAAATTTAAAAATACTTCTGATTTTAATGACTACATAGAAACTTTTAAACTAAATAAAGAAGCTTACCAAAAGTTCTTACCAATTATTAAAAATAATCATTTAGATGCTGATTGCACGGAAAAATTATATTATGTAAATACTTTTTTTATTGATAAGGAAAGTTTCAATCACGATGATTTGGCCTTTTATCTTGTCAAAAATAAAATTAAAGAAAAATATAATTTTTTAAATAAATTTACCATTAAAAGAACGCTAAAAAAGCAAAAATATTTACCTATATTTAATTTCTTTAAAAACGCATCGACATCTACAAGAGAACTATTTTTATCTTTTAATCAAGAAACATTTTGACATTTTCACGATACCATTAACTCTGCAACAACGAAAGAAACTAATTTATTTTTGAGAAAGTACGATCATAAGTTTTTTTGATTATGAAAAACTTTTAAAATTTATTGAATTTGAAAAGTTTGAACAAACTAATGCTGAAATGTTAGCAACGGTTAATGTTGATTTTAATAGTGAAATTAAAAATTTAATGTCAACAAAATTAATTAATGATAACAAAGAAATATTGAAAAATCATCTCGGTAATTTATATCGAATTTTATCAAAAGATAACGAAGCCCAAAAACAACGTAGTGATTTGCTTAACCATTCAAAGGGAACGCGAAAGAGAAAAATCCAATGAGCCATAAAAAGATACGAAAAAGCAATAAATTTATTTTTCCCTGTTATTATTTCTTCTCCCAATGATGTAGCGGCCATATTTAACCATAAGCGATTTGATTATGTTGTGATTGATGAAGCTTCACAAGTAACCTTAGAAAGAGCACTCCCAATACTATACTTGGGTAACACACGCATTATTTCTGGCGACAAACAGCAACTTCAACCAACTGATTTCTTTCAATCAAAATTGAAAGAAGAATATGAAGAAACTTATTCTGATGATGATGCTTCAGTCATTAACGACACGAGTGATATACAAGATTCAAATTCTTTATTGGAATATGTTGAGAAAAAATATCATATCGAGATGCTAACCTACCACTACCGTTCATCGAAACGTGAATTAATACAATTTTCCAATGTCGTGTTTTACGATGGCCAATTGGTTGTTGCCAATTCACCTAAAGACAATAAACCAGGAATCGAAATAGTAGATGTTAATGGTTTGTGAGATGGTAAAACTAATATTTTTGAAGCGAAAAAGATTGTGGAAAAAATTAAGAGTATTTGCTCAAAGCCCCACCATGGATCGATTGGCGTAATAACATTTAATATTAATCAAAAAAATCTCATCGATAGCCTAATCGAACAAGAAAATGATGCTAATATAAATAAAGAATTAAATCGAAAAAAAGAAAACGGTGAAGATGAATCTTTATTTGTAAAAAATTTGGAAAATGTTCAAGGCGATGAAAGAGATATCATTATTTTTTCTTTGACATATGCTAAACAGGGAGATGGAAGTTTTAGCCAAAGATTTGGCCCTATTAATCAAAAAGCTGGTGAAAATAGAATAAACGTAGCGGTTTCTCGTGCAAAAAATAAAATCTATATTTTCAAATCTATTAAAGCTAGTTCAATAGCTAGAGCTGGTCAATCTAAGGGTAGACAAGTTTTTCATGATTATGTCGAATATGTAGAACTTTTTGCTAAATCAAATGATTTAGAATCAAAAGAAATTAAATCGTTATTTAATAGATATCTAAATACATCTGAAGAAAAAAATGATATTGAACAAACACACAGATTTGATTCTCCTTTTGAAGAAGATGTATATCATGAAATATTCAATAAATTAGATACTAAGAAATATAAAATTGAAACACAAATTCAACAAAGTGGCTATCGAATTGATCTTGCCATCAAGGAATTGAAAACTGGAAATTTTGTTCTTGCCATTGAATGCGATGGACATCAATACCATCACGCAAATCAGATGCAAAAAGATAACGACTTCTATCGACAAAATTATTTGGAAAATAGAGGATGGGCATTCTATCGCATTGATTCATGAAAATGATATCGCAGTGACAGAAATAAAATAGTTCAAGAAATACTAAAGAAACTTCTTTAGTTGTTATTAATTTTAGTTGAATTAAAAATGGCGATATCCGAAGCAATATTTGGGTTTAAGTTGTTTTTTGCTAAATTATCTGTTAAACTCGGGTATAACCATTTATTGAACTAATTTCATCTCAAAAGTAACAAACACTATAATATGCATCTTCAGGAAAATCATGTTCGCTTATCAAACCTGTTCAGAACTTATCATCGGCTGTAAATCATTTCACCCTCTAATACGATTAGTACGTGAAAAACATTTTAAAAAAATTGTCATTATTTATGAGCAAACCCATCACGGGATTGTGCCTGCAGGTGTCCGTCGCTTAGTTCGTCAGCTAGAAAGCAAAACAAATCAATGTATATTAGCTCCAGTGGATATTCGTTTGGAACTAGTTAAATTAGACACAGCAGTTGATTTAGTAATTAGTTATGGCACCCGTCATGTACACGATATTGCTAAGCGATCTAATGTTTTTGGAGCAACTATCTATTGTATCGAAACTACGCCAGGTCATATGTCTTCTTATGGAACTGGTATTGTATGAGAACATAATCAAACAGCTTGGAAAGCAATTACACCACAAGTTATTTTTAATGCTTGTCAAAAAGCATCACCATGAGATATTTGAGATTTTTTATATTTTCTACATGATATTCCACTCGCCTTGGAAGCAGTTTTTAATGTAGCTAAACAAAATGATTTTATTATCACTTGTGCTTTTGGGGGCATCCTGCAAATTTTAAAGTTATACCAGCAAGCTAAAGCAACTCGTAATCGTTGTAAGTTAAAAAAGATTCGTTGTGCTCTAGCTCAAGCGGATGTATTAACTAAAAATGCCTACAACAATGCCCCGTTATCCATGGAAGTGAAGGAAATCGCACAAGCCATCCAGCATTATCGTCAGTTTGAAGTAGTGACTGCTCTTGAGTCGTTGGACATGGTTAATAATCAAATTCGTCGCCACGGGATGGAAATTGAAACGATTTTGCATTGTTTAGGCACTAATCTAGTTAGCTTCCAAAAAGATTTTGAATTGATGTACAATGATTTTCTAAATGAACCAAAACGTTGGGAAGTATCCAGCGATATCTTGGGGAAGAAATTAACCGAAATTGTGGGTCGAAATCAACAGACAAGGAGATTGATGTAAACTATGATTTATCAGATTTTTACGACTCTACTCAAGTGGAAATCATCCCGATTGTTTTTACAGTGGGCTAAAAAAAGAAAGTTATGTCAAATGCTCGTACCGATGTTACGTGAATGAGCCGAAAGGGATACCGTTTTTCAATACCCCGTTTTAAGTTTGTTAGGTCAAAACACTTTAAACGAATTTGGTCGGGCTCTTGCTAAATGAAAATTACGACGACCTTTAATTGTTACTGATCCAATATTAATTAAAACAGGGGTAGTAGCACAAGTTATCCAACAGTTAAATATTCATAAAATTAAGTTTGTTATTTTCGAAGGGGTTAAACCTAATCCTTCCACTACTGTGGTAAACAGTATTGTCAAAATGTATCGCAGAGGCGAATGTGATGCTTTAATTTCAATTGGTGGTGGTAGTGCTCATGATGCGATCAAAGGAGCTAGTTTAGTATTATCAAATGCTAAACCAATCCGCGAATTTCAAGGATTGAATGTTAGTAAAAATGCCGCCATCATGCCCATCATTGCTGTTAACACGACAGCTGGCACAGGTAGTGGTGCTACTAATGTTGCGGTCATTACTGATGAACTAAAGCATTTTAAAATGACTTTAACTGATAAGAACATCCAACCCCATATTTTAGTTGATGATAGTGACCTGATGATGGGGTTGCCAGTACTTTCATCTGTGTGAACGGGGATTGACACATTAGTACACGGCATTGAAGCTGATTTATCGATTTATACCAGTTATTTTACTAAGACCTATGCTCGTCAATGTATGCGCATGGTTTACCGTTTTTTGCCGACAATATATCAGAATCCCAATAACCAAGAAGCTCGTGAAAAATTAGCATACGCAGAATTTTTGGGTGGCATCGCTTTTAACAACTCTTCTTTAGGTTTTATCCATTCTTTATCGCATGCCATGAGTGGCGTATTTAATACGCCACATGGCTTAGCAAACGGGGTTTTGTTACCATATGTTTTGGATTATGAATTAAAATACAATAAGGTTGTTGCCAAAATTGCAAAACTTGGTGACTATCTATGTATGGATCTACCATCAAAAGATGAATTGGGTAAAGCCAAGGATGCGATTAGAAGTATTGTAACTTTTACAAAAGGTTTAGGTATTCCTACTAATTTAAATGAAGTGCAACCAAAAATTACTAAACAACAAATTCACCAAATGGCGATCAAAGCAATGAAAGATTTTTGTGGAATTTCTAATCCAGTTCAATTTTCAAAACGTGAAGTAATGCATATTTATCAAAATGCTATTCAGGGTAAATTTGATAATATTTAAACATTTATTTAAGCCAACTTATTTATGACTTTTGTAATTCTAGCTACATTCAAATTAGAAATATTTTTCGTAAATTACTACAGCACATAACACCTGATATTTTGTTGTTAAAATTTTCAAGTGTAATGTTCACTGTAAATAATGTTGCAAAATGGTGTGCTTAGTAACAAGCATTATGTCGATGCAAAACTAAGTAATTAAGTGAAATTTATATTCACATTAGTTTTTTGACTAAATTAACTATAATCTCTCCCATGCAATTTCATAGGGGGGGGGCAGATTTGCTAGTGCGCTAAGCACTGTTTTGTCTTTTCTCTTTCCCATCAAACAAGCTTTATCCATTTTGGGTAAAGCTTGTTTTCACTATTGCTAATTTTAGGAACCAATTATGAAAAACAAAAATCAAACCGAATCATTAAAATTTCGCAAAGAAGATGGCGTACCTTCTAATCCATATAACAATGTTTTAACTAGCGAACAACACCGCATTTGAAAGCGTCGCAATAAAGTTAAAGTCGCTTTAGTGTCTGCCGCTGCAGTTATCGGTATTGGAGGTGGACTTGGAGCAGGATATGCCATTGGCCATAGTCAAAATAATCACCCAACTCCTGTTCTAGCATTGAGTGCAAGCATTTCAAATAATAATTTAAAGATTGGCACCGAAGGGACAGCCACCCTATCGGTCACTGAAATCAATGCAGATGGTTGAACGGAGCCTTCTGTCAGTTTTGGCGATGCTTCGGGAAACTTTACTATTGGGTCTTGGACTAGCATTGACAATCCTCTGACCAAAACAACCACCATCTCTCTAAGCTCTGACTCCGAAAATCCTTCTATCGATGGGTCCCACACCATCACTATTACAGCTTCTGGCTACGAATCCATTACGCAAACTTTCACGGTATTACCAGTCACCCCAACCCCAACTTTATCCGCCACCATTTCTGCCAACACCCTCCAGCTTGGCACAACAGGGACAGCCACCCTATCGGTCACTGAAATCAACACAATTTCATGAAGAGACCCTACTCTCACTTTTGATAGTGGTTCCTCAAGCTTTACTTATGATTCTTGATCTGTCTCTGGTCTAACCAGAACCACCACCATCTCTCTAAGCTCCGAAAATCCTCCTACCGCTGGCTTGCACACTGTGACTGTTTCTCTAAATGGTGCTACCACTATTCAAACTTTTGCCGTCGCAAAAGCTCAAGCACTTAAATTTAATTTTAGTTCCGATCATCCTAGTCAAGTTAATCGAATGGCTGCGTATGATAGTCACATTGATATAGACAATTTTACGGTTCAAAATCAAAACGGTGAAAATTTAGCCATTACTACAGGAGATGAATCCGATAAAGTAAAAGTAACTGCGCAATTTGCTTACACTGGTGGTACTGAGATTCCTCCATCAGAATGATCTGGTTTACCCGATACCATAACTTTGGGTAGCTCTGATAAAGTGGGTTCAATTACTTTTGATGATAAATTAACTCGTGACACTAATTACGATGGCAAAATTATTTGAATTCACCTTACTGCTACTCTTGCTGATTATGCTTTAGCAGAATATGATTGAAAATTAGAAATCCAAGCACATGAGCCAGTATATCTTGAAATTAATAGTAACAGCACTAATGCTTCCACTGGACAATTGAAAGATTATTTTGCCATTAGCGACCAAGGTGCTTTAAGCCGCAAGAGTGGCAAAGATAGTGATTTTGTCTCAGCCCTTGAAAGTGGTGC
>JAITJR010000009.1 GCA_031278855.1 Mycoplasmataceae bacterium
AAGATTACTAAAAGGAACAACGCCTGTAAAGGATATTAGGCAACCCGTAAGAATTTTTTGTAAACTAATCATTTTTTTATCTCCTATATCATTTAATTGACATACTTTTGGGAAAATGACTACAAAAAGTTGAATTATTTTTAAATCACCATGCTATTACCTAACCTATTATTAACAAAAGATTTATTCGTCAACAACTTGTACAGAGTACTAAGCACCATCAAAATATCATTTTAATTCCAAGTTAAAATAACGATAAGAAATTGCTATATTTTAGTGATAACAATATAATCAAAGTATTCGTTTATGCCCTTTTTTCGTAAAAAGAAAGTTATTAAATTTATTCCTTGTATCGACTCAGACGAAGCAACGGAAACTGTTTCCTCCATTGTTTGTGATTTTGTGAATCAGAAAAAACAAGTAATTTTAGGTTTTAGTGCTGGAGCTACTGTCAAAAAGCTATATGAACAAATAGCGTTAAAATCAAAAAAAAATAAGATTAGTTTTGAAAATGTTGTATCTTTTAATACGGATGAGTATATCGCCATCAATAAGCGGTACCAGAAATATTCCAAAACCAATTTTATGAATAATTTTTTATTCTCTAAGATTGATATTAAGTTGGAAAATACTTATTTTCCAACTCTAAATAATTACAAAACATACGATGAACAAATCAACAAAATGGGTGGGCTTGATTTGTTAATACTTTCTGTTGGCCCTAATGGGTACATCGGTTTTAATGAGCCTAACACTAAGTTTAATTCCATTACCCATATAGGCAAACTAGAAAATAACACCAGGACTCATCTCATGATTTTCTTTGATGAGAAAATTAATGTTCCGACTGAAATTATCACTATGGGGATTAAAACAATTTTAAGTGCAAAAAAAATTATTCTTTTAGCAAACGGTCATGCCAAAGCAGCTGCTATTAGTAAATTGTTTGGCGGTAAATATACTTCCACTTGACCAGTTACAGCTTTAATGTATCATAAAGATGTCACGATATATGCCGACATTGATGCTTGTCGTTTAATTCAAACCTAACTATCTTTTTAGTGGTTTTAATAAATAATTAATGTAGATAACTAAAGCATTCATATTATTTTTTGTTAAAGTTCGTAACATCTTGTGGATTTCAGCCACTAATGATGTCTCAAAAATGATAAATTCAATGTTCTTATCATATTGATCATTCAAATTAGACTTAGCCAACTTTCGTAACTGTGGGGTAGAATAATTTATTAAAAATAATTTAATGATTAAATCGATTAATTGCATGATGTGATTAGTAGCCAATTCAGTTCCTTTATTTTTCAATAATGCTTGAATAGCTTCAATTAATGGCTTACCATAAGTTAGACTTAATGAATCGATGTCCTTTGTATCAATTTGATGATTAATAACGGCAGTCAGAATCGCCTGTTTTTGATTGAATTTAGCAATATTTTGAATCATTGTTAAATAGTTAACTATCACTTGATATTGGTCTAACAAGTTAATAGTTGTAGTAATGTCTGCTAATCTAAGTTCCAAGTAAATAAAGTATGTTATGAATGATAAAATTTTGTTTTCAGGATCGATCGTCGTGTCAATGATATTACTATTTTGGTAAAGACGAATAATTTCTAATAATCGTCTGTGAATTATCTTCACTAAAGTTTTACTTTTTTTGGTTAACAACATGTTATTTTTTTGCACTTAATTTTTCAACTTCAGTTTTAATAAAATCTAATAAACCTTTAATTTGTGAATAATCCATTCTAGTTGGACCTACCACCGACAGTTGACGTTCGCTACCATTGGCAGAAATGGTCGTCGAAGCTATAGCTAGTTCATTGGCACCAAATTCACCACCAAAAGTGATTAAAGTTTTACCAGTCTTTTGTTGTACGTAAGCAATGTGTTTTCAAACATTAGTATCTTCAAGCATGGCTAAAGCTTTGTTAAGCTGTTGAATATTTTGAAATTCTGGTTGTGTTGTTAATCATTTCATGCCGTGCACTTTAGTTTCGGGTGGCATTTTATTAAAATCAAAGATCTTTTCAATAATTTGCCGAATACAAAATTCATATTCATGTACCGCTGATCGAATGATTTCTTTGATGGAGCCAATTTTTTGAGAGACATCTTTAATTGCTGTATCCACCAAGCGATCGTTAAATATACGTATGCAGATGCTAATGTCATCTAATTGTTTGTTATCGTTTAAATGAATGGTAGTTTTATTTACAGCTCCACTAGAAGTTACTAAAAGAATGAGTGCCGTATGTGAATCAATTTGAATTAAGTCAAAACGTTTTAATAATTCGTTATTTTGTTCTGTAGTCACCACTGACGGTAATTTAAGTGATTCATTGATAATAGACACAGATTGATCGATGACACCATCAATTGAAACATCTCTTTGAGCAAAGATTTTTTCTAGTTTGTGTTTAATATTGGCAGAAAGTTTAGGTTTGAGAATGTTGGATTCATAATACTTGTATCCGTCAATCGAAGGAATTCGCCCCGATGACGTATGAGTTTTTTCTAATAGACCTATTTTTTCTAAATATGCCATTTCGTTACGAATTGTGGCACTAGAAAGATCAGGCATGTACTTACTAATAATTTCTTTAGAAGAAATCGGTAGTGTTGTGTATGCATATTCTTCGACGATAATTCGCAAAATATCTTGTTGGCGTATTGATATATCCATATTCTAATTTTAACACACTATTCTTTTGAGTGCTGCTGCATCCGTTCAATTTAGCTTTATCAACTAATGATAGTTTTATTCAATCTTTTTAATAATTCATTCGTTTTACTAAATGGTTTAGTATTAAAAAATTGGTGGTGCATATTTGCAAAAGAAGGATGGCCACTTTTTATTACAAACCGTTGATTGTTTTTAATCAACGGAGCATATTGTTTGGCAAAATTTCCTCATAAAATAAAAACAACTCCATCCACATGTTGATCAATATATGTAATCATATGATTGACGAACGGCTGTCATAAGGATAAGAAACGATGGTGCTGTTTGCTAAATGTTAAAGCCGAATTTAATAATAGTACTCCTTGCTTCGCTCAATCACTTAAGTCTCCGTTGGTACGAACTACTCCTAAATCATTTTTTAGCTCTGTGAAAATATTCACTAACGAGTGTGGTAAATTATGACCACGACTAACACTAAAAGCTAGTCCGTTGGCATCACCTGGAGTTGGATATGGGTCTTGACCAATAATAACTACTTTAGTTGCTTGCCAATCAAAGTAGTTAAAGCAATCAAAAATCTTACCTGCTGATGGATAAACAATATCGGTGGCGTAAGCTTGATCAACTGCATTTGCTAAAATATGCCAATATGTAAAATTGGTCTGTTGTTCAATAATTTCTTGCCAATTGGTAGAAATATTAACTTGCATTTTTCACAGGTATAAATATGGATGAAGACACAGTTGAGCCAATTGATCAAGTATCACTACTATATGTTCAATGAGAAAATAAATCTCAAATAGTCTGGAAAGCATCTTTATTATTTTGATAATATTCGCTTGGTTTGGTATTTAAATTAATATTAGATCCGAATAAATTACAAACATTATGTTGCTTAGTGTACAACTTATTTAAATCAAGGTAATACATGCGGTTCCTTTTATTGTTTTTAAATGTGTCTTTATGATAAGGCGTATTGTTAGTTCCAGACACTTTATAGTTATATAAAGCATTAGCTTCAGGCATCAATTGATCGGTAAATAAACTATAGTCCAATGAAGTGGGTGTAGTAGGAATACCATCATTTAAATCAGAGGCTTTAAAAAGTAATGAACATGGAAATACAGCAGGTTCCCCAGAAGAATTTTGAGCAATACCACCAAAAATAGGCATGGATTCATATGTGACATTGTTGGGATCATCTCCTATAGGAAACGAAGCAAAAGCATAGTTAGCAAAAGCAATATATGAATTTGGTTGAATGAAAGAACTAGTTAAGTCCTTCCCTGATAAAATGTTAACAATAGTTGGATCAATGTAGTAGGCTATATTATCATCTAATTTGTCAGTTCCAAAAAAATCATTAGCAGTAGCGAATTCTGGATAAAACGGATTACTGGCGTTAGATTGATCTGATGTATACTGATTCGTATTGAATTTTCATGATAATGATTCCGCTCATTTATCTTTATCTTTAAAATTTGACGACGTATCAACGTGTTTACTAAAATTACTCCAAGCATTGGTATTAGCTATCTGTTTTTGAACTGGTGTTATGTCACTTAATAAATAGTCATTTTGTTGAAAAGTATGTTTTACCAAGGGGTTGTAATAAGAAAAAGTAAAATCATCAGGGTTCACAACAAATGGTATTTGGGTAGTAATAAAACTAGGATAAAATTTATTATTACCTAAATTTGCATCAGTGGTATTAGAGACAAAAGCCGTGTATGCTCCTCTCGCTGATGATGTATTTTGCAACTCATTACTTACACCATTTAAAACAAAATCTGCCGATAAATAAGGATCATCGGTATTGGTTAAGATTGTTGTAGGGATTTGATCTTCAGTAAAAGAGTATTGCTTATTATTATCATCTTTATCACGTCCAACGAATTCCTTTAATTTTTGTGAATCACTTGGAGTGGCGTTACCGCTAGGAACTTCATTCTCATAACTAATGTATGGTCCAGGACCATAAATATAACTAGCAAATTTGTAGTTAGCTCCTGATTCTCCAAATTTAGCTGGAACACTACCTTCACTTAGATTATCAAGCGTATCAAACAAAAATTCATAGAATTGCTTATTTCGCAAATTATTGGTTCCTTCACCACCATGATCTAATCCACCAACCAGTTTATTATTAATATTACCAAATAAAGCGTTGTATCAATCTTCACCCGATTTGGTATTCATTACTCCGTCTTCGGTCATTAATCGGAGTAACCCTGATACATATATATTGATGCCTGAGGTTAAAGAATTAAATGACAAAGCATTGTATAAATTTGCATTTTGGATTGATGTAAAAGTAGTGACTGTTTTCTTATTACTGCCACTAACAATATCATAAGATTCAGTCATCTTTTGAAGGTTAGTATTACTGTTATTCACTCATTGGGGGTCAAAGTATGACGGATTGTCGTTTTTGTTTCAATCCTTATCGTTATAGATTTGAGCATATTCATAATTAGTAGTGCTAGCTGAACGATCTGTGTATGAAATAAAACTATTCGGTAAATAACTAGCAAAACTAGCCTTTGGAGAAGTGTATTTGTTATTAGTGGTATAAGTGTATCCTTTAGAGTCAGATTTGTTTAATTGATCGGCTTTAATAATGGCACTTCACGGACTTTTATCACCAATACCACCAATATTAATTGGTAGAATCCATTGGGATATAGAAGCACAAGAAGATAAAGTTAATGTAGGAGCAATCGTTACCATTGCCAACGAACTACCAATTAATAATTTAGTTATAACCTTTAGTTTCATTAATTCCCTTCAATGGTGCAAAACGTTTTTCTTCAAAACGACTAATCGTACGAATAAAATCCAAATTAATTGAACCAGTTGGTCCTTTACGATTTTTCGCAATGTTATATTCTACTTGAATAGTTGCACTTTCTTTTTGGTTATTTTCTTCACCTTCTAATTCTTCTGGTACTACTTTCGATAAAAAAGTAACTATATCAGCATCTTGTTCAATGGCACCTGAGTCTCTTAGATCTGATAACATTGGTTTGGCAATATCAGCTTTTTTACTACGTTGCTCCATATTACGATTCAATTGAGCTAATACTAAAATAGGAATTTCATTTAACCTAGCGATTTGCTTTAATGTACGTGAAAACATGGCAACTTCTACCTGACGGTTATAGTTATTATTATGAATTGTCGGCCCTTTTAATAATCCTAAGTAATCAATGATGACTAATTTAATCTTGTGTTCCATCGCAATTTGTTTAATTTTGGATTGCACATCCATAATCGTAAGTGAACTATCGTCATCAATGTAAATTGGTAACTCAGCTATGGCATCAATCGCGCTATTTACTGATTGGTAATCAATGTTTCCTAATTTACTTCGCTTTGATGATGATAATTCCACCATACTTCAACTTGATACCATGCGGTTACATAATTCTTTAGAACTCATTTCCAAGGAAAACATTAATACAATTTCATTGTTGGGAACTTTTTCAGCACGTTCTTTACAATCTTTGGCAGCATTGACCAAAAAATTTAGAGCTAAAGCTGTTTTGCCAACTCCAGGACGTGCCGCTAAAATAATTAAATCTCCTTGTTGAAAACCATTAGTTTTAGCATCAATTAAACCAAAACCTGTAGGAGTTCCAGTTACTTCTTCATCATGGGACATGACACGTTGTAAATCCCTAGAATAATCTTGAGCAATGGAAGCAATGGAAGCGATTTTATTGGAACGTTTGGCACTAGTAATTACTGCCATCCGATTTTGAAAATCAAATAACAATTCATTAAATTTAGTAATATCCATATCAGTGTTAATGATTTCGCTCGCGAAATCATTCAATTGTCGTTTAATGGAAGCGTTTTTAATCAAATCAATGTGATCTTGAAAATCGGTGGTAGAAACAAACTTATTGGCTAATGTTTTGACAATCATTTCGTAATCATCGAATTGCATTTCGGTGTGAGCACTGATATAATTTAGAATTGTATGTTCGCTCACTGTTTTGGCGTCGCTATGCAATTTAGCGATAATATTAAAAACAACCGCCATATGCTTATTTACAAAATCACGTGGTTCTAATTTTAAAATAGCTTCTTCCATTACTGCTTGATCATTCAAAATTTCTGAAATCAATTCTTGTTCAATTGGTTCAATCAATTGATTGTTAGTTACGCTATAAGCCATGTTGCTCCTCCCTTATATTTATGGATAAATTTGCTTTAATTTGCTTGTAAATATTAATCGTCAATACGTGTCTCCCTAAACTAAGAGTCTTCATCTCATGATTACCTATCATAAATTTATCAATGCTTACTTGATATTTATCCTTTAGTTCATCAATAATCATTTTGTGAGAGACACTCCCAAAGACATTATCACGGTTTGACTTTAAGGTAAACTCTAAGTTAATTAATTCTAATTTACTTTTCAGCTCATTGGCCGCTTTTATTTTGATCTCTTCTTGCTGTGCCAATAGGTTCAAATCTTTATCTAAAGTTTGTTGGGCTTGCGTTGTACTGACTACCGCTAGTTTGTTTCTAATTAAATAGTTTTTAGCATAGCCATCCTTAACATCTACTACTTGGTGGATCTTGCCTACGCCTTTAACGTCTTTTAAGAGAATAACTTTCATATTTGTTTGTGTCAATAATGATATATATAATTTCGGGGAGTGTAGCACTTTTTTACGAGGCACTTCGTGTTTAGACTAGTCCAATCCCAAAGTTATTACTTTTCTATCTTTGTTTTATTTATGGTAACTATTTTCCTCGGTGAATATTTATTTAAAATTGAAGCATAATTCAACATTATTTGTATAATTCTCCCATGCAATTTCATAGGGGGGGGGACAGATCTGATAGTGCACTAAGCACCATTTTGTCTTCTTTTCTAAAAACAAGATTACTACAGTTGTAGCAGTCTTGTTTTTTGCCATTATAACTGGAGAAAAACATGAAACCACAGCACAAACAATTACACAAACGACACACTCTAAGAAAGATATTGATTGGAGCCTCAATTGGTATTTTAGGAATTGGTGCAGGTGTGGGAATAGGATGAGTTGCTCATTCTTTCAAAAACCCTAACTACGATAATCCTCAAATTACATTAAAACTAGCGGAAGGGAAAACGGTATTATCCAAGCGAGGTGATCATTTGAAATTAAAAATTGATTGTAATATTCCTTTGTCTAATTTCACTGGTAGTTCAATTAATATCCCAGATATAAGCGAGCTATCTCAAAACGGCTCTTGTTACATTTGGTGGAGACCACTTTCTACTACTGATACTATACCGTTAAGCCAACAATCAGGCTTGTTCTGGGATGATCCTAACGACATCTCTAAGGGAGCATACGTCAATATCTACTTATTAAAAGACTATGATGGTGATGATGAATTTAAACAAATGGAATTAAATGTTTCCCTTCATGACAATTCCAATAAATTTAAAGATGTGAAAACAGTGGGTCACTGTGTTTTAGCTCAAGACGCTTCTTCTGCTGAATATATTTCTAACGATTTAGTTAGCAATGTGTCTACAGTCGGCATGAACATGACACGAACCACAACTCCAGAACAGATCATCACATACTTGGGTGCTGCCAACACTACCATGAGCGGTTCATATACATTAGATGATAATTTTTTCAAAAATAATGTTAATGCCCCTCAAGTAGCTGCTTTGCTATTTTTAGAGACATTAACAATTTGGAAATATTATTT
>JAITJR010000057.1 GCA_031278855.1 Mycoplasmataceae bacterium
ATCAACTAATGTTTTTATAGACAAAGAATTAGATTTACAAATAATATCATCAAAAATCATAACTCGGTTATTATATAGCTACCTTTGATACATGATGCTAATTTCAGTATCGTTAATATTAACAACATTTGACAATTTAGGAATCATTAAATTTTGTTCTTGTCGAGTAACAACAGGGATATTCAAACTTTCGTTGAGATATTTTGTAATTTTATTATTTTCCTCTCTTTTTCTTATACTTTCTTTTGCTTTAATCAAACGCATATCATTGAATTCTTTAATTTCATCAAGAGAATTTTGAATTCTGTTAACAATATCTGTTTTAAATTGACGTTCAATTTCGACCAAACAACTATTTCGTTTCAGAGCTATAGAGGCAATTGTGGTTGTTCCTGTCCCGCCAAATGGATCCAAACTATATCTCCCTCTATTGAATTTAACGCTATTAATCTATACGGAATTTCTAAAGGATAAGAAGCACTTCTTTTTCTTAAAGAGTTGGGATTTTTCTGTTTATTACCTAAAACTTTTCAAATATCTTGGCACCACAAATTTCGCTCATATTGAAAAAAAGCGGATGATTGTCTACTTTTATCTCCTCAGCTGTTTTAAATATTCTTTTGCTCTTTCTAAAAATAAGAATGTGTTCATGTTCTAACGTTGTGTAAGCACCAACTGGCAACATCCCAGAACCCATAAATTTATTTGGAGAATTTGTGGGTTTGTGCCAAATAATAGAAGGTAATTGTGTAAAGCCTTTACTTAAAAAATATTTAACTGTTCTAGCACCATTTGTGAACAATCTAAATAGACCATTGATTGTTCTTGTGGCGTCACCAATATTAATACAGATAATTACATCATCTTTACTAACTTTTAAACATTGGTCATAAACTTTATCCAGTTCTTTATGCATTAACTCAAAAGCTTCTTCTGGATAATTTTCAATTAAATTTTTGGTTATTTTAGAATTTAATCTACAAAATAATTGATCTCACATTTCAATCATAGGATATGGTGGAGATGTGACAATTAAATTTACAGATTTTTTTTCAATTTTTTTAGACAATGTTCTTGCGTCAGAAAAAATTATTTTATGAGTTGATATGTCCATAATTGGATTATATTTTACGATTCCCTCAAGTTTAGATTTTTCTCAACTTTTAAAATGTTTATAATGAAAATTGCTCATTGTTAGCTCTCTTTATGAAATGTTTATTCAAATTAATTTTATAAGAGCCCAATGGGCTTTTTATATCTATCTATAGGAGTGCTAACTTAGGGGTTGACTTGGCCTTGAATGGCTTCCCTTGAAATCTCATAATATGATTGATATTTGATTTTATTTAGCTTCGCTGAATATAGTTGGGCGGATGTGTGCATATACGACGGTGAATAGTTACTAATTTAATTGACACAACTATATAATTTAGCAAGTTAATAAGAAAAACATACATTATGGAAACAATAGAAATAAAAGATATATTCGCGAATGGCGTTAAGTTGGGAAAAGTCAGTATTCGTGGTTGGGTTAAATCCAATCGCGACAGTGGCAAAATTGCTTTTTTAGAAGTTAATGACGGCACCACAGTCAATAATATTCAAGTTGTTTATAAAAAACAAGAGACGAAAGGTTTTGACGAAGTTATTAGTGCAAGAACAGGTAGTGCAGTTTTAGCTATTGGCCAAATTAAATCCAGTGACCGGGCTGGACAAGAATACGAATTAGTCGCGGAGGAAGTAAAGTTATTAAAACAAGCTCACGAAGATTATCCATTACAAAAAAAACAACATACCTTAGAATTTCTACGTGACAACGCTCATTTAAGAGCTAGAACTACTACCATTGCGGCCATCATGCGAGTGCGTAGTCGTCTTGCATATGCTGTTCATAAATTTTTTCAAGATAATGGCTTTGTCTGAGTCGCAACACCAATCATCACTTCCAATGATGCCGAAGGTGCTGGAGAAAATTTCGATTTGCTAAACGACCCTACCAAACCTTTTTTTGACAAAACTGGTAAATTAACAGTTTCTGGGCAATTAAATGCCGAAGCATATGCCCAGGCTTTTCGTCAGGTTTATACATTCGGTCCTACTTTTAGGGCTGAACGGAGCCATACAAACCGCCATATGTCTGAGTTTTGAATGATTGAACCAGAAATTGCTTTCATTGATTTAAAACAGTTAATGTTAGTAGTCGAAGCATTTGTTAAAACCATAACTAAAGATGTAATTAAGTATTGCAGTGAGGAAATTGCTTTTTTTGAAAAAAATAAACCCACCATCAAACAACGTTTAGAAACGCTAGTTAAGCAAGAATTCAAAAAATTAGAATATCGCAAAGCAATCGAAATTCTAAAAGAAGCAGTTAATAAAGGTCACAAATTTGAGAATAGTAGCATTTTTTTCGGGATGGATTTAGCTAGCGAACACGAACGTTATATTTGTGAAACCGTTTATAATTCTCCGACTTTCTTATATAACTATCCGAAAAAAATTAAAGCTTTTTATATGAAAGCTAATGCGGACAACGAAACTGTTGCTGCCTGTGATCTCCTTGTGCCTGGAGTTGGCGAAATCGTTGGTGGCAGTCAAAGAGAAGATGACTATGATAAATTACTAAAACGATGTCAAGAAGTCAACATTGATATCACTAGTATTCAATGATATTTAGATTTACGTAAATATGGCTATTATTCGTCAGCAGGGTTTGGTTTAGGTTTTGAACGTTTAATTATGTACATTCTAGATCTAGATAACATCCGTGAAACAATCCCTTTTCCTAGAGTGGAGGGCAGCTTAAAGTTTTAGTATATGTTTTTTAAGGCAAAACATATTCCCAATCTATTGACCATCATTAGAATATTATTTGTCCCTATCATTGTGACATTAACTTTAGTGCCTTCATATCAAATCATCTATCATTTAACTATTTACCAAGCAACATATACCATCTATTTAAATTATTTTGTAGCTGGAATTCTATTTTTAGTTGCTTGTCTAACCGATGCTCTTGATGGTTATTTGGCAAGACGTAACAAATGAATTAGTGATTTTGGAAAACTGTGGGATCCGATTGCTGATAAAATTTTAATTAATTCTGTCTTAATTTGCTTTGCATTTCAAAAAAGTACTTTCGTATGGATGCCAATTATCATGATCGGACGTGATGTAATTGTGGATGCTCTACGGATGTATGCAAGTAGTCAAAAAAAGGTTATTCCTGCCAATTTATTCGGAAAGTTGAAAACCATTTTTCAAATGCTAGCAATTATTGTCATATTTTTTGGTTTCAATAGTAGCGATACCACTAAATATTTAAATTATTATTTATGTCAAAATGGGTTAATGTATTTGGCGTTAATAACATCAGTTGTGTCGGGCATCATTTACTTTACAAGATGATATCGAAAGGATCAATAACACATGTATAACAAATCTAAATTTATTTTGAATTTACTACCAGAATTAATTACTCCCGCGCTTGGTTGTACCGAGATTGGGTGTATCGCCTATGCCACTAGTATCGTTGGTGAAAAACTCAAAAATAAATTAAAAAGCGTGACCGTGCATATTTCTGGTTTTATTTATCGTAATGTTGTCAATGTGGCGGTACCATTATTAGGTAAAATTGGAGCTAAAGGGATTGCCGCAGCTGGTTTATTAATGAAACAATCTAATAAAAAATTATTAGTACTTGATGGAATTACCCCTCAACAAATAAAACAAACGAAACAATTGATGACTAAAAATATTATTAAAATTGAAGTCGAAAAAAATTGTGATCCAGTCTATGTAAAAGTCGTTGCGAAAGATGTCGCAGGTAATGTTTGTAGTGTACTAATCGAGCGTAAACATGATGTAGTACGTTACGTAAAATTAAATAATGTGATTTTAACAACTAATTCATGTCGTAAAAATAATGCCAAACATTTATTACAAATAAAATATGACGTAAACGATATTAGTTTAGCAGACCTTTATAAGACCACCAAATTACTAACATTGGCTGATTTAAAATTTTTACAAGACGGCATTAAGATGAACCATAAGATTGCTTTAGCTGGAAGTCATAAGCAATACTTTAGTCACACCAAACCGTTGGCTGATTGACATGAAAGCATTTTAGCTTCTACTTTCAATGCCGTGGCCGCTCGAATGGATGGGTGCCCATTACCAGTCATGTCTTCAAACAATAGTGGTGATCACGGGTTAACAATCAGTGTTCCCCAATATACATACCATCAAAAGGCACATACAAGTGAATTACTAATGCTACAAGGCATTGCTTTAGCTCACCTAATTACGTGAAAGATTAAGCGAAACATTGGTGAATTATCAGCCTATTGCGGTAGTGTGGTGGCAGCAACCACTGGAACAATTGTTGGTTTAGGTTGACAACGTAATTACAATCTAAAGCAATTAAATGACTTAATTAATTATTGCTTAAGTTCTTTTTGTGGTATTTTATGCGATGGGGCAAAATTATCTTGTGCCTGAAAAATTGAGACCGCTTTAATTAATGGTTTTCGAGCAATGGAACTAGTTGAATGTAAACAAAAATTAAGTCCGAATGAAGGAATTAATAATGCCAATGCTTTTGAAACCATTAAACTACTAGGAAAATTGTCCAAAGGGATTATGAATGCTACAAACTTAGAATTAGTTGACATCATTAATTGTAATGCCCTTGCTAATCCCAATTAATTAGCATAATTAAACCGTCAGTAATATGCGAACATTCCTAAATGAAATTATTGAAATTTTGATAAAAAAAGAATTAACTTTAGCTACTTGCGAATCAGTAACTGGTGGAATGATTGGTTCGAACATTATCAGTGTTGGCGGGGCTTCTAAGGTTTATTTAGGTGGGTTAACTGCCTATAGTAAACAAATCAAAATTCAACAAGCGAAGGTACCACCACAAATCATTCAAAATCATGGCACAATTTCCAAAGAAACTGCCATTGCGATGGCTGAAGGCGCTAAAGTCAAATTTAATGCTGATGTGATATTATCGATCACTGGTAATGCTGGCCCGCAACCAGATGAAGACAAACCAATTGGTTTGTCTTATTTAACGATTATTTTAATTGATAAAGTTTATACTTACGAACTACATTCAACTGAAATAGAACGTAATAATATTCGTGTTGATTTTACTTATCAAGCACTAACTAAATTGCTTAATTTATTAAAATCAGTGTAATTAATTGAGGGGCAATGTTCAATTTGGTCATCGATGAATCGTTCATCGTATTTAATCATGACGATTAGTAGTTAACAGAAATATATAATAATTACCATGACATTCTCCAAAACAAAAGTTGTTAAATGCTTAAATATTGCCTTTATCTTAGGGCTTTTATCATGTGTTGTATCGCCATTTCTTTCATCTTGTTCGACTGTTTATCCTACATTTACTGTCACTAATGCCAAACAAGATTGAGTGGCAAATAGTACTACCTGAGTCAACGCCATTTGGAAGGGCTATTATTTTGATGATGTCAATGCTCCGTGAGAAGTGCATGAGATTGACATTCCGCCAGAACATCAAAACGACATTAAATTAGATGTAAATAAGTCCAGGAAAATCAAGGACGATGCTAATCAAACACAATCATGCAGTGTATATTTCAATGTTTTAACAACTGCCAATCCAAGTGCAAAACCGTTTGATGTCCATATCATTTGAACCATTAAACATACAAACTTTACAAAAACTTCCACCATTACTATCACTCCTGCTAAATCTAACATTATTAACATCAATAAAGACTTTGTTTATACCACTCAACCTAATACCGATTATGATGTTGATCCGAATACTTTCCTAAATAACTCAATTCAATGTATTAATGGAATTTATAGCGGTACAGAAGCAGATCGCAGTAAAATCGAAACCCATCTTACTAATGATCTTATTTGGTATCAATATCTGATATATGTTTCATTAAAATGCATCTATATTGATGATTCCACCAGTACTTATGCCACGTTAGATGATTCCACTTGAAAGCTACATGTTGATTTGGAATATAATTTCGTAACTAAAATTTTTAACTATATTACTTTACATGCTGAAGCAGCTGCGACAGTTCATACAATTTTGGGGATGTCTTTTAAAGGCGGCATTGTAGTCGATTATAGTTGGGGATTAAATGATCAAGCGAATCCAGTACCTGGGCCAAAATTAATGGGAGCTTATACAGTTAACACAACTGATTATAATGCTCATTATCCACAAGGATATGTGCCTAATAAAGATCCCGTTTATAACCCATATGCACAAGATTTTTTAGCTTTGGTACCGCAAAATCCAGATTCCTATCAAACATACAATATCGTCATCAATTCTCCAGTGTACAACTTTACGACTGGTCAACATATGTATTTTTTGAGTCAACCCCGTTTTTTTGGTTTAGAGTACACTTCAGGGCTAAAACATATTGTCATAAGATCTGCGAAAAGTCCAGCTCCCAGTGAAGATAGTTTTAGAAATTGACAATTTACACCGCCAAGTTATACTCTTTCTGGAATGAGTTATGATTTTAGTGAATCACAATGAATTAATAAGTGAGAGCAAATGAACATTCATCAATGTTATGTTGATATTGCTCCTAACCAGACATTTAGTAACTACTTAGCCCCTGGTGACAAACAAAAATGAGCACAAGCTTTTATGTTTAGTAAAAATTGAACTGATGTGGATTTTAATAATGACCTGCCCACTTTTATCGCTAACAAAAAAGCTGAATACCAAAATAACGATGCTTGTTTAAATGATGTTGGTGGTAATGTACCTTGAAAAAACATTAATGTTTATTTGCCTAACCAAACCGAGATATTACTTAAGGATATCCCTTATTATCAAGTTATTCAACAGAGTTCTACCAATTGAAACGTATTCCCCAAATCAATTGATGACGGTTCGAACTTAGCCACTTCTCATTACAATAGCCAGAACGAATCAAACATTGGCTATGATCAAAGCACTGATCGGTTTACTTGGTTTGCGATGGGCTTAAATTACCTATTTTACACAGATAATATGGAATCCGATGGCGATAATATACTTTTTTACAACCCTGAGCAACTAGAGCAATTGAACTCCAATTTTATAAATAACCCTTCGTAATTATTTTTAATGTTAGTCTTGACAATTACGTGCCCACGGAATTTCAATCTGCTGAATACTTCCGTCTTTTAATTTAACTCTTGGTACATTGCAATGAATTAAAAGCTTATATTGCATCACATCTAAATGTCTTCAGGTGCACTGTCGAGTATCGTAATGCGATTGGTTATCGTTGGTTAAAGTTGATGGGTTTCAATAAGCGACAAAGATCTCAAATTGTCCGTTCTCTTCATCGAACTGAATCCTATCAACATATCATGGTTCTATTAGTCCTAATGCTCTGGTAAATATCTCTTCTTGAATCATAATACAAGAATTATAAATTATCTTTATTCCACCCTGCTTTGAGATAAAAACCAATTTTAATGAACCTGTACTTAATAGGTAATGTACTCGTTATTGTGAATGTCTAGTTTGTTAGTAAACATCGTTTTTTTAAGTGTATCAGCAACATGTTTCCTTGACAAATAATTGCCAACAAGTTAATAATTCCACTATTATTTACATGTAATATGTATAAACTTAAAAAAGGATATTTATTAGGTAGTAACTTTCAAACCATCATCAATAGTCTTAAAGATGAAACTGACATCGTTTGATACGAACCATTAAAAATGGTCAATCACGACAAAGTCGATACCATATTTTGAGCTAATATTAACCAATTACTAAAATGTGACTATGTGTTAGTAGATGAAACAACAACTAATGATTTTGATTTAGGAGTAGTTTGAACCATTAATTACATCCGTAAATTATTATTACGTAGTGGTTATCAAGATGCTGTCGCACAATTAGATAAATTTGACTTAATTGACAAAAACATCATTGGATTAATTAAAACGACTAATCGTCCGCTCCAACAGGTTATTATTAAAGACCAAGGTAAGTTATTTAAAAACCCTAAAGCGATTGTAACTTATATTAAAAACAAAGAGAAATAGTATGGCACATAAGGCAGTTTTCCCTGGTTCTTTTAACCCCCTTCACCACGGGCACATTGATATTATTAAAAGAGCTGCAAAGCTTTTTGACTGTCTTTATGTGGCAGTATCACATAATATTGACAAAAAAACTACTGTTAATATTACCAAACGATTTCAAACTGTGAAAACTAAAATAGCCAAATTAAAATTAACCAATGTTGAAGTAGTGCTAAACGAAGGACTAACCATCACATTATTGAAACAATTAAAATGTAAATATTTAGTGCGTTCGATTCGTAATCTTAAGGATATTAATTATGAAATTAATATGGCTCAAAATAATTATTTACTAGCAAATAACATTGAAACCATCTTTTTTGTGGCTAGTTCTAAATTAAAAGATATTTCTTCCACTAACCAGAGAGAACTCAGTCGTCAAAAACAATTATTAACTAAATCGAAGCGGAATCCACATGCATAGATTAATTGTTGATGCTGGTAACACTAGTATTAAATTAGGTGTTTTTCTAAACGATAAATTAACACGGGTGGTTAATATTAACACAAATACGTATTCATTTACTACCTTAAAAAAAGTATTACCAATCAAAAATTATCAAAGTGTTCATGTCGGATCGGTTGTCAAAGAACTAAACACACGTTTGTTACATGATTTACAACGTATTACCAAAATTAATGTGACCTTAATTAAAGCCAACGACTTCCAAACATCATTTGGTTTAAGCCAATTTAACACTAATGAAATCGGAGTTGATATTCTAGGGCTAGCCTTAATAACTAAATTATGCTATCAAACTGGTGTGGCCATTAGTTTTGGTACAGCTACTTTTGCGGTGGCAGTAAAAAGAAATACTTTAATTGGGGTAGCCATTGCTCCTTCCATTGAATTAGGAACTCGACAATTACAAACAACTACATCTTTAATTAAAAAGGTTAATACCAAAATTGGTAACTTAAGCTTTGGTAGAAACACCACTACCGCTTTACAATCAGGTGGTAGCCATATGGCTCGCGGGTTTATCATAAGTGTCTTGGATTATGTTCGGCAACATTATCGCATCAATCATGTTTTGATTGCGGGTGGTAAAACCGCTTACCTCAAAAAAATTATCAAAAAAATACCGCATGCAAAGGTTTTAAGTCATGCCGTATTATTAGGTTATTACCAATTAATAAAAACTATTTTGGCATAAATAATTCGTCTAAAGTAAGGGCTACCCCATCATGATTGTTATCGTGTTTAGTGATATTACGGGAAACTGATAGAGCATGTAAATTGGCATTACGCATCGCTCAGGAATTATCAGTTTTATTTAACATTTCCACATCATTTTCACCATCACCGAAAACAATGGTATCTGCTCATAAGACATCATAGTAACTTTGAGCAAACTTTAATGCATTTAATTTGTTAGCAAAATTATGGTTTAACTCAATGATGACCTGCCCATTTGCATCATAACCTCGATTATCAATTGATCAATGAGAGATTAATAAATTATTCGTTAACGATTTAATAATGTAGTACATTTCATGTAAATTAGTATGTGGCTTTAGAATAAAAATGATCGACAAGATCCCTGTACGACGGTCTTTTTTATCATAAATTAAAATTTGTTTACGTTTTTTCGGATTACGAAATTGATTGAAATCAATATGAAATAAAGTATTTAGTCGTTCCTTAATCTTTTTTTCTGTTGGTAACTTATTAAAAAAAGTATTATGTTTCGTCTTAATAACAAAGTATTCAACATTATCATGAATTTGCTTACATTCTCATAATTTAAAGAAAGCTTTATTGTTGATGGGAAAGAAAATATCATCAAAATCATGATCGGAAGGGTGATGAATCGATGCTCCATTATTACAAATACAAATAGTCGTCAGCTCTAATTGACGGTAGTATGGTAAAGCATCTTCAAGCGAACGACCAGTCACAAAACAAAAATGGTGCCCCTGAGCAATAAAAGCTTTAATAATCTGTTCAGATTGTTCGCTAATTTTTTTATCAGTATTTAATAATGTACCATCCAAATCAGTAAAAATGAGTTTTTTATTCATTATTAATTTTTAGTTTTTCAATCTTTCACTCACTGTGAACCAAGTTGATCGTTGAAACGACGGTCATAGACTGCCAACTTATTGCCATTAAATACCGTTTTGATCACATCGTTGATGGTGGTAGTTTGGTTGTTTGGATCAAGAGCCGCCTGGGCTACTAGATAATCAAATAAATCATTTCCTAATGTTTTTTGTAAATTTTCTGTTATTTGTTCATTGGTTTCACCTTTAACATCGTATTGATTAATTTGCATTATGGTAATTCTCGAACCTGTTTGTGAACCAGAACTATCAGGAATAAAATGAGTGTTCCCTCCAGTTGGATTAACCAATTCTAAGGCTTTACTACTACTATTATTTAAGTTATACCCATTAAAGCAAGTATCGGTTAACGGTCCTTCTGCACTAACACCTTTTAACAAAATATCTCTTTTTTCAGTTAGAGTAGCTGCTTTATCAATTTGATTTTTAACACCGTTAAATAATCCTGTTTGGGCTTGAATGAAATCAGTATATTGATTAATTTTAGCAACAGTTGGAGAAGTAAGATCTTTTTCAATCATTTCTTTTAATTTATCACGACTACCAAATTGATATAGCGATCCAGTGTGATCTGCTGCTCCACTATATGAAAATTTATCAAATAACGCAGCTTTGGCACTAGCAGATATTTTATCGAGTGTATTAGAATTTTTAGTTTGCAAACCAAGATAACCCATTGCGTTAGCATCATCGGATAATAATGGCATCGGAGCAAATTGTCAGTATTGATCAAATGCTACATAAGATTTGGTTCCACTACTTGTCAAATTGGTATTTTGATAAATATTGTCGAATAATCCATCATAATTAGATTTTCAACCATAAATCGTTAAGGGTTTGTCAGTTAGATTTGCAAAATTTGGATTTAATATTTTGTTATCTTTCGCAGCCCAAACAACATATGTCGAATTTTGAAAATCAGAACCAATTTTATTTTGCAATCACTTGATAAATTGAGCATTATGATCTTTTGTTAAGTAATAAATAGTTGCTAGGTACGTCTTTCAATCGATAACTTTATCAGTATAACCATTAGTGATACCACCATTTTCTCCAAGTGATGATGAACCAATATTAGTATTTAATGAAGTTATTCATTGATATCACAAACCAGTTGCATAATTTTGAACTTTCCCTTCATTAAACATAAAACTATTGAGATATGTAGTAATTGGGGTATCATTTGTAATCAATTTATTGGTAATGTACATGGAAGTAATCGCTGTTTTCATATTATCAGATGGAATATAATTATTCAAATATTGACTTAATGCAGCCGTTTTAATACTATTACTAAATGTATTACCGCTACCAAATTTCCACAACATATCGTTAACATAATCATTGTATGTTAAAATATTTTCGCTGTAATCATACAAATATGCATTTTTATTACCTTTATTATTTTGAATCGCTCTTTGATCAGTTGGCAGACTATTGTTTCATTCATCGTAGTGTTTAATAACACCCTTCTCTCCATCTGCAATTAGTTTAGAGTATGATCCATTAACATATCATTTATTATCATTACCAAAATATTGAGTTAAACCAGTTGTCTCAGCAACATGGTTAGCAGCTTTTACAGCTACGGAATAATTAGTTTTAGCTAATAATAAATCAGTGTCATCGGCACCTGTTGATAAGCCACTCACAATAACCAACGGTAATGGCATCGCTAGTCCGTTTTTATAAATTGATGCTGGACCATGACCGTCTACTTCAATCGATTTATCCACTAATGCATTAGTACGATAAGTATTGGAAAAAGCAAATAACTTTTTGTTATTTGTATCAACATTAGTTATTATCGTTGTAAAAGCATTAAGCAAATTAAAAGATTGAACTAAACTATTCAATTTAGCGTTTCAAATATCATTCCCATTTTCATCAGGTAAAATGGATTTTAAACCTAGTAATCCATCAGTTCAATAATCAGTCTTATTAGCATCTTTGCCAGAATCCACATTAATACCTTTAGTTTGTACAACACGATTTACGGCATCTAAAATAATGGTATCAAGATTATTTTTTAAATAATCAATCAATGGTCCGCTAGCACTACTACCGCTAGAAGTAATAATGTCAATCCCTTTACATTGTGGATTAACACCTTCAGCATTTTGATAAACTGTTCTAAATTTAATTATTTGATTTTCACGTTCTTGTGAAAAAGCTCCGCCTGGTCGTCAATTCAAATCGGTTGCATCTGAAGCTGGTTGTCCTGTTCCAGCTTGAGCCAAATAATCTACCCCATCAATCCCCATAAATGTCACGCCTTTAGGCGTTCTAATCATAATATACGGTAGAGGTTTTTCTCCTGTTCTACCGCTAGAACCTTCGGTAGGATTAGCAATACGCATAGCACTTACTAAAATTCTAGCACCATCAGCATATCAGGTAGAATTTTGGTCATGATTGTATGGATTGAATAAAGCAATGTGATCCACAGTGTCAGAATCACTATCGTCTCTATATATGTTTTTTAAATCTAATGTACCACCGCGATCAGTTCTATCAAGGTTAGTAGGAACTGTTTTGACACTTGATCCAGGTTGATTTTGATCGGTTTGACTTTTAAATAAAAAGTTTTTTAAAATATGTGTAGTATCAGGGAAGAATGATTTACCTTCTCCGGATGTTGAGTAATATACAGGCATAGTATTCGTATAATAACTAGTGCTATTTTTATCTTCATATTGATAGTACATATCAAGAATGGGAGCGATATAAGTTTCATATGGCGTATCATCAGTGCCAGTATTTG
>JAITJR010000100.1 GCA_031278855.1 Mycoplasmataceae bacterium
AGGAATTGATGTTCAATTAAAAAAACGACGTGATACATTAATTAAGTTAGTTGATGCTACACAAACATCAATTAAGTTTGAAAAATCATTATTGACTGATATAACTCGATTACGTAATGTCAATGTTACTGCTAATGACGCAAATGGATTAGTTGCTCAAGACAAAGCATCATCTAGTGCATTATCACGTTTAATGGCAACATTTGAAAACTACCCAAACTTAAAAACAACCGATACCATTCGTGATTTGATGAGTTCAGCTGACTACATTGAACGAGAAATCGCTGCTTCAAGACGTTTATACAATGCGACAGCTTTACAGTTTAACCAAGAAATTCAAAGCTGACCAAGTAACGTGATTGCCGCTAGCATGCGTTTACATAGTTTTGCTTTATTTGCCGCTAGTGACGAAGACAAGCAAGATGTCAGTCTTAAAATGGAAGTTTAAGATTAAAACTAGGTAATAATCTACGTATGGCTAATGCTTCTTTTAACAACGAAACATTGCATGTCGTAGATTATTTTAATGGTGCACTGCAAGTTAAAAACGAAAATGTTATTAATGATGTTTTTACCAAATATGTATTAAATCAATCCAAAATTGATATCAATGCCAATCATCAAACGGCTGATAAGATTAGAACATTAGATCGTGAGATTAATCGCGAAGGTAAAGAAGTTAATCAAAGTCACTTCTGAATGATTTTTATTCGTGTCATTGGTGGATTACTTGCTGTTATTGGGGTAATGTTCATTTTATGAGTGACGTTAATTTCAAAAGATGTTTCTAATCCTGGGTTGTTTTTAGGGTTGGGAATCACATTTGTAATAGTTGGTCCAACGGCATTTGGTTTAAGTTGATTAATAAGAAAAAGTTATTTAATTAATAAAAAACAGCTTCAAGATTTACAAAATGAACGTGCTGATGAATTTCAAATTGCCCAAAAACAATTGGCTGATTTAAAAGCTCATATTCATAATGAATTGACTTATACTATTTTTGAGCAAACTTATCCTTTAATTCAATTGTCACGTTATTTTTCAGAAGCTGATTATTTAAATTGAACCATGTGATTAAAAGATGACGTGAATAGTTCGGTACTTTATTGTTTGTCAGGGACACTAAAGACTAATCCGTTTATTATTTTAAAAACAAAATCAACTGCAATGTATGACCATGTGTATACAGGTAGTCGTACAGTAATGGTACGTCGTTCGCGGATCGTTAATGGTAAGACTAGCTTTTATATGTCTCCTAAAATTATTACTGCCACCACTACTAATCCTGCCCCACGTTATTGAACGGACACCAAATTATTTTATAAATCAAATGCGGCCGAAGATTTAGATTTTGTTAATATGGATGAATTTAAAAATGAAAAGAAAGCTGAAAAGTTTTTTAACAAAGATAAAAAGATGGAACCAATGGATAATCCAGAATTTGATCGATATTTCCCGTGTCAACGTAACAACGAAGTACAATTTCGAACTTTATTTTCGCCATTAGCTCAAGAAGAAATGATTAAGTTAATGAAATTTAAAAGCGACTATCATTTCACTAAACATCAAACTTTAAATACCATTGCCTCACCTAGCTTTGATCAAATTAATTTTGATGTTGTTCAACCATTACTTAGGGATACATTTGATTATGCTGACATTAAGAACGGATTCATTAATAACAATAAACAATTTTTTAAAGACATTTATTTTATGTTTGCACCAATTTTAACGATTCCACTTTATCAGCAATATGAATATCGTCAACCGTTATTTGAAAAAGCTCAACAAAAATTAATGTCATATATTCAAAACGAAAGTATTGCTAACTCAATGTATGATTCTGACATTTTTGAGCATCCGAGTTCTGTCACCGATAGTATTCTTAAAACTAAACGTGTTTTTGCTAATAGTTTATACGAAATCAACGAAATTATTGCATATGGTTATCGCACAACCGCACGAGTAGTCATTGTGCCTGTTACCGATTTTGAGGCTGGGGTTGTTATGGTACCTGTTACTGTGCTTGATTACCATTCAATTCAAAAAACCACTCGCATTGTTAACTCATTGGTGAAGCAAACGAATAATGATTTTAATGTTAGCCCTAATTTAATGCCATACACCAAATCATTAAATGTTAGTAATCTAACTCGAAAAGGTCCGCTATTATCAATGCTTTTAAATGGCAAAAATAATTCTATTGATCAAGATACATACAAAACATTTTTAAAAGAGATAAATAACATTTAAGTGATAAACTTGGGTTTTACTAAAAACTCAAAAAAGTAACGATACACCGTGGCAATAATATGCTTATATTTACACGGTAAATATCAATCATTTTTCGGATTGATGAAACTAACCAAAAAACGAATAATTCATCACTTTAGAAATCGCATCACACAATTGATATTTGATTTTATTTAGCGAAGCTAAATACGGTCGTGCCTGCACGGTGATGAATAATTACCAAAAAAAATTGACATATCCATTAATACCAAATATACTTTAATTACTGAAATCTTAATTGACGAGAGAACGCTTAATATGCGCAGCTTTTATGCACACTCTACTCATCGCACCTTTCTAATACACTAGTCCCTTTCGTCATTTGCAATTTCACCAAAATGAATGAAAGGAAATAACTAATCCATATTTTTAGTTAATAAAATCACCTATGTACAGATACTCCATAATCGTCCCAGTCCACAATATTGAGCTAAATTACTTAACACAATGTCTAAATAGCGTTAAGGAGCAAACCTATGATGAATTTGAATGTATTTTAATTAACAATAGTAGTGTTGCTAACCATATTGTGGCTTTTATTGAAAAATGAGTTGCCGATCATAAAAATAAGTTTCGTTTAATTCACGACCAAGTCAATGGTGGCTTTGGTACTGCTCGTAACATCGGCGTGCGTAATGCCACTGGTGATTTTGTCATATTTCTTGATGCAGCTGACTACATTGAACATACGATGTTGGAAACAATTAATAAATATGCGAAAAAATGTCGTCACTTAGAAATTCTTTCCTTTAGTGCTTTGTGATTAAATAGTGATAATGAGTTAACTAAATTAAACCAAAATTATGAAGGGTGACAGCCTTATACGCTCACTAATGTTAATCTCAGTCACAACCTTGCCAAAGATAAGGTGCACATTTGAAGTAAATGCTATGCCAAACATTTCTTGTTAGAAAAAGACATATGACACCTAGATTACTTTGGTTATGGTATTGACCTATATTTTCATATCATTACATATTCAAAAGCTAACCAAATTTATGTAATCGATGAACCGTTATATGTTCGTCGTAAAGAACTGCATTTGCATAATTGTCAAAGTTTACATCCGAAAGACAAATTGTTTAACGCCATCGATTGTGCTTTCAATGCCTTTGAAAAAATTCGTAAAGATGACTCTGTTTTATCTAAATATTTCTATACATTTTTTAAATTCTTTTTTGAAACATATATGATTGGTGAATATGCCGATATTCAAAAAGAAGAATGATGAGATACCGTTTATACACGTTTTACTAAAATGTACCAGTGATTGATTAAAATCGGACACTAGGCTTCGCTAGACATTCCGTTTTGCTGTTCGATGTTTTAGATATTTGACTCATCGAAATATTAGTTATTTGAAAACCAATGTGACTATAACTATTCGTTGCATGTGCACAACCATATTTAGTGAAACTAAATAAAATTGCAGTTTAGTAATTTTGTAGTGATTGCAATTTAATACCACTATTGTCATCAATATATAAATGTAAAAGTTTGATGACAAAATCAAAACACTGATAATATTTGTTTAATTCATCATATTCACGATTGAATAAATAATGAATGGTTTTCGAAACATCTAGTTCATAGTATTTATCTTTTTGGGGATCAAAACAGAGGTTACATAACATGCCGTGATCTTTAAAAGAAACGGTTTTTAATTTACGGTTATGACATTTAATGCAATAATTTACTGCAAGATTATGACCCAATAAATTAATAAATTGCTCCAAAATTATCAGAATCAGTAATTTTTCGTTATAACCTTTTTTAACAATTAATTCTAAGTTAAGATGATAAAAATCAAATAGTGTTTTACGGTTAATATTTGCTTTTAAGGTACATTCATTTAATAAATTAAATGATGTGAGAATTTCATAGTTTCAGTTGATAGGATCAATGGTAGTAACTTTTTTTAGACGACTTAATTTATCATCGTGACGACTTTGGAATATTTCGAATTCAGTGTAGGCTCCAAGAAATAGATGTCTAGCGTTTTTAGAAGATATTTTGCGACTTCCTTTTGAAAGACAAGCAATACGACAACCATTACCGATTAAAAATGTGACTACTTCATCAAAAATTTGGTATGGATATTTATTAATAAGATAACCACGGTAAATTGTTTCAGCCATGATTATTTGTTACTATAACCAATATCTGATAAAAACTTAGGGTTATTTCTTCACTCTTTTTGCACTTTTACGAATAATTTTAGGTTAATTTTACTATCGTAAATCTGCAATAACTCTTTACGAGACATAATACCGATTTTTTTAATCATGGAGCCGTTTTTACCAATAACAATGGGTTTTTGACTTTCTTTTTCAACTACGATAACCGCTTGAATGTTTAGGGTATTAGTCAATTTATCATATTGGTTTAATTCAACGTAGACAGATGTAGCATATGGTAACTCTTGCTTAGTATTAAATATGATTTGTTCTCGAATCGTTTCACTAATGGTAAAATTATCGTTTTCATGATGAATAAGGTCGAGATCAGCAATTGGTAAATGCTTTGCAAGCATGCTTAACAATTCAGCTAGTCCAGTTGATTTTTTGCTAGATATGGCAATAATTTCACAAGGGCTAATTAATTTAGTAACTTGATTTTTGTATTCATTAATTTTCCGTTCACTACTTAAATCAGCTTTAGTTAGAACTAAAATGACTTGCTTGATTTGATATTCGTTGATAACACTAATAACTTGCCGATCTTCTTCATCTAATGGTCTTGTTAAATCAATTAACAATAAAGTGACATTGGCTATTTTGTAACTATTTTTAATCTGGGCATTTAAAAACAAATCCAATTTATACCTAGGTGTGTGTCAACCAGGCGTATCAATAAATTGAATTTTTAAATCTTTAGCTTCATATACTGCATGGATTTGATTACGTGTAGTTTGTGGTTTTGGTGAAGTGATCGCAACCTTATGTTTACATAAAGTATTCAATAAAGTAGATTTACCAACATTGGGTTTACCAGTAATGGCGACGTATCCGCTATGCATATTAACTAAAAACAGCAATAATTTTAGGAATAAAAATGATCAAGCCAACAATGACGGATGTCACGGTTAAAACCAAAGTAGCTGCTGCTGAGATATCTTTAATTTTTTTGGCATTATAGTTATATTTAAAAGCAACAATATCCACCAAGTTCTCAATCGCTGTATTTAATAATTCCATTCCAATTACTATTCCAATGACTAAAATGATGATAGCTCAATCAATTGGATTCATTTGCTTGTGTAATAGTGCTGCCACAATTAACACAATAATTCCAATCACGGCATGAACAACTAAAGAAGTTTCTTCTTTAAGTGAAGTAAACAACCCCCGAAAAGCATAGCCAAACTTTTTCAATCAAGCCCATTTCTTTTTTCTCTTTTCCATAATGTGGTAATTATCTTACTAGATTAAATGAATGCATGATTTATTTAGGGAGATTTAACTTCAGCATAATTTTTTTTTGCAAACTAAACATTTTTTTCGCATTCATCTGGTTGTTGTGATCAAAACTTAATAAATGTAATAATCCGTGAACAAACAAAAGCACCATATTGTATTCGTAGGTTTGTTCTGTTTGTCGCTTGGCATCTTGGTAATTAATGAATATTTCGCCTAGCAGTGGGGTCTTGATACTAGTCGCGTCATGAAAAGCAAAGCTAATTACATCGGTAGGTTTATCAATGTGTCGGTATTTATTGTTAATATCTTGAATCACTTCATCATTAGTGATAGTAACATCATAATAATATTTACCCTGAATTAATAATTTAGATACTAAACTATTAGATTGTTGTAACAATTTCTTTAATGGAGTAGTAATTTTTTTATAAGGATCATTCAAACTGTAATTTAGCATTTAGCTAAATTATCATTGGTAATTATGGTAATCAAAATATTTTTTTGCAACTATAATTCTCCCATGCAATTTCATAGGGGGGGGGATTCACTAGTGCGATAAGCACTGTTTTGGCTTCTTTTCTAAAAACAAGAGTTCGTTTTAGAGCTCTTGTTTTTTGCGATTAATTTTCAAAATGAGAGAGAAATAAAAGATATGAAACTAAAAAAATGATGAGGTTTTTCGGCACTAATGTTAGCTGGAATTGGGGTAGCTATTCCGATTACCTTAACTACTAGTTGTGCCGAAAAGAAAGATTGAACTTTTAATAATTACAATGAGTTTGATAATTATTTACAGAAACATAAACAAGATGTTTCGGAAGCTTATATTTTTAGTAATACACCAAATTCAACAGATTATGAATTTCTTAAAAAAAATATGAACCTTCAATTCTTTGTCAACAGCAATTTATTCACAATTTATATCGGTTTATACACTACTTCTACGGAAATGTCCGCTATCAAAATGGAATTACACATCAAAAACAAAACAAC
>JAITJR010000014.1 GCA_031278855.1 Mycoplasmataceae bacterium
TTTATTTGCCTGGTCAATCAGAGATATATCTTAAAGACATCCCTTATTATCAAGTTATTCAACAGAGTTCTAGTAGTTGAAATTATTTCCGAACGATTGTCGATGGTGCTAAGTTAGCTGTCTGACATTACGAACATCCTGATCGTAATAGAGGAAACATTGGTTATGATCAAACCACTGATAAATTTACTTGGTTTGGCATGGGTTTGAATTACCTGTTTTATGCTGACAATATGCAAGCTTCCAGCGATAATGTTTTTTACTACAATGAAGAGCAATTAGATAAAATGAATCTAAGCTTTGTAAATCAGCCTGCATAAATATTCAAATAGTCACATAATAAATAATCCTTCGTATTTTCCTGCATTAAACATGGGGATTGTTAATCGTAATTCACTTAAAAAATATTGAAATCACCGCTCCCATATGTGATTTTAGGCGTTACTATCTTGGCGGATGCATTCGCTTATTTCTTTATGATCTTATGTCGCCAATATGGGAAATATTTCTAATAATATGTACGGGTTTAGTGTTGCTAATTTAACAGATTCGACAGCTCAATAATTAATGAAATAAATTGCTGAAGTAGCGAAGGATGTTAATCAGTTAATGCTATAATTTGTTACATGGAACGTGATGTAATAATTGCTTGTGATTTTGCTAACAAAAAACAATTTGATTATTTTTTAAGTAGATTTAAAGGTGAAAAACTTTTTTTAAAAATAGGTTACCAATTGTTTTATGCAACGGGACCAAATTTCATTAAAAAACTGATTAATGATGGATGGCGTATTTTTTTGGATTTAAAGCTACACGATATTCCGCATACAGTTGAGCAAGGCATTAAAAATTTAGCTTCTTTAGGAGTACACTTTATTACCATTCATGCCGCTGGTGGGATGAAAATGATGGAGGCAGCCGTAAGGGGAATCGCTGGATCGCATACCAAAATATTGGCTGTTACGCAATTAACATCAATCAATCAAACGATATTAGAGCAAGAGTTGCTAATTGACCGAAAAATAACGGATGTGGTTCATCATTATGCAGTTAATGCTCTGCAAGCTGGAGTTCACGGAGTCATTTGCTCAGCACTAGAGTCTCGATACATTAAAGAAAAGATATCCAATCATTTAATTTGCGTAACCCCAGGGATTAGATTAAATGAGAGCAAAGATGATCAATCTCGTATAGTTACACCGAAAGAGGCTCATGATAATAAAGCGGATTATATTGTTGTTGGTCGCCCCATCATTAAAGCAAATGACTCAATTAAAGCCTATCATTTATATAAAAAAGAATTTTTAGGATATTAAAATGAATCGAGTTGCCAATGAATTACTAAAAATAAAAGCGGTTTTTTTAAGACCTGACCAACCTTTTATTTGAGCTAGTGGAATTAAGTCACCAATTTACACTGATAATCGGTTAGTTATTTCTCATCCTCAATCAAGGAATATTATTGAAAATGCTTTAGCTAAATTAATTAAACAAAAATATCCTAAAGTGGGCGTAATTTGTGGGACAGCGACAGCTGGTATCCCTCATGCAGCTTATGTGTCTCATTTATTAAAATTACCAATGATTTATGTACGTAATAAAGCCAAGACTCACGGTAGAGCGAAAGCAATTGAAGGCGAAATTAAACCCAATACTCCAGTTGTGGTAATTGAGGATTTATTGTCAACTGGGAATTCTTGTCTAGAAGTGGTAAAAATTTTACGTCGCTATAAAGTAAAAGTATTAGGAGTGGCTAGTATATTTAGTTATGGGATGTTGAGTTGTACGAATAATTTCCAACAACATCAATGTCCTGTATATGCATTGAGCACATTAGATGATTTATTGCCTGAAGCTATTAAAAAGAAATATATTACTAAACAACAAGCCGAGCAGATTGTGCAATTTCGTGATCATCCTAATGACACGGGTTGAATAAAATAATTAATGTTTATAATTACTAATTATTCGCACCGTTAGCTCAGTCGGTAGAGCAAATGACTCTTAATCATTGGGTCGTGGGTTCGATCCCCTCACGGTGCACCAAGAAAGTAAAAGAACCGCTATTAGTCAATTGGTGGCTCTTTTTTTTTTTTTTGATGATAATTAAATATGCGATTGAAAAAATATATAACCATATTTTCGTTAATTATCGTGATACCTACTTTTTCTTTGATTGCTAGTTGTCAATCGGCGAAGCCAATTGAAATTACTTACACAACTCTTGTTCTTAATGAAGGTAGTTCGATTTCGTTTTCTTTTAAAAATGTGCAGGAGACTGATCACATTACTTGCACTTCAGATTATGACAGCACACCAGGGCATTTAGGCTATTTTTCCATTAGTTCCTACGATAAAGCATCAAACCAAATTACATTAACGAGAAATGATGTTGAAATTCCTTCTGAAGTAAAATGTCCAGTGGTATTCTGAAATAAGAACGTACAGTTAAAAACAGTAAATATAACTTTGACACCATCAATTGAAATTACTTACCCAACCCTGGTTCTTAATGAGAATGATTCAATTTCATTTTCTTTTGCGAATGTGACACCAACTGATCACATCACTTGCACTTCAGATTATGACAATGAACCAGGGCATGCAGGCTATTTTTCCATCAGTTCCTACGATAAAGCATCAAACCAAATTACATTAACGAGGAATGATGTCGAAATCACTTCTGAAACAATTTGTCCAGTAATATTTTGAAACAATGGTGAACAGTTAAACGTAGTAGATGTTACTTTATCTCCATCAACAAATATTGATTATGATGGTTATATTAACGATCGAACTGTTTCTTTATATTATCAAGATACTCAATATAGATATAGAGGCACTGGATGGATTATTAATAAAGAAGATGATTCGACTAGTAATTATCGATACTGATTAGCCACTAATTTTCATGTCATAGCTAATTTACCTAAAT
>JAITJR010000020.1 GCA_031278855.1 Mycoplasmataceae bacterium
TTTTCCTGCATTTGCATTGGATAATTTTGTCAATATGATGATAATTTATCCAATTGATTGTATTTAAATGTTAATTTATCATATTTAAAATCAATTGGTAATTTATATAAATATCATTTACGTAATTCTAAATATAGACATTCCCATTTATTTAAAGCTGACAAATCATACTTAATCAAACTTCTTGTTTTTCATAGACGTTGGTTTAAGATATAACGAAATTCACGATTTTTATTTACTCGCGATAATTTTAAATCGGCTGTAGCCGTGGTTTGTTCGCGTAATTTTTTTAGGAAACAATCGCGTTTCATGTTAAATTGAACATAACGCATACGTTTAATATTTTCAACTTCTTGATACACTTTATATTGATCATCCAATCGCACTAACTGACGTAAAATGCGATTTTGTTGTACTTCAATTTTTTTAATTTCTACGGCTGCTCTTTTCACTGCCAAACGATAAATATTTTCACTTTTTTCTTTCAATTCAATCGAAACATCTTTTAATTGCTTACGCATTACTTTCAATCCGTAGGCAATATTTTGTTTAACATTCATGTTAGGAAATAAAGCATAGTCTTGAAAGACAGTCGCAGTTGGTCTCTGGTTAATTGGCAATTCTTTAATATCAACACCATCTACTAAAATCCGACCATTAGTGGGCATATCAAACCCTGCTAGCATTTTTAGGATGGTGGTTTTACCGCAACCAGATGGCCCTAACAATGTCACAAATTCACCTTTGTTAATAGCGATGTTGATATCTTGTACAGCAATGTAACCATCGTCATACACTTTTTTAATATCAATTAGTTGAATATAGTCTCTTATTGCCATAATTTACCGATTAAAAACATAGTTTTTAATTGCCTTTGCTACAATTGTGCTGGTTTCCTCATCCAAAACATGACCCGCTGCTTTACGAACTGATTCACTTGACGATTTGAATGTAATCGAATGAGGTGATAATGATAACATAGATATGTCATTTTTTTCATCGCCAATTGGCATTGTTTCTTTAATATCAATATTTAGGTAATTACATAATCTTTCTAAAGCTTTACCCTTGCTGACATTTGGTGGCATAATTTCAATATTATGCTCGCTACTTGAAGAAATTTCATAGTCATATTTATTTCTTTCCAAGATTGCCAACACACGTGCCCTATCTTCTAAAGATTCAAAGTGCATGATAAACTTCATCACTCTGTTTAAAGGCATATTGTCGTCAATTAATTGATGTTCTCTTGGGGCTCAAAAATTTTTCAACATTCCTGGATGGGCAGAGGTGTAATAATGATAAATATATTCCTTGTTAATGAAATAATGATTCTGTTTTTTGTGCTGGATTAAACTATCGTTATCATAATCAACAAAAGCTTCCATGGCAATCTGTTGCTGTCTAGTTTTGTCATGCTGAAATTGATTAAAAATATCAATAATTTGTTTGGCTAAACTAGCAGACATTACCTTTTCAAAAAGATAACGTTTTTTTGCGACATCATAAACACAACCGCCATTTACACTAATAGCAAAAATATTAGCATTATTTTGCACCTGAAAATAATTAGCTACCATCAAAGTATCATCAATACTTCGTCCGGTACATACCACAAATACTTTATGATATTTATCCACTAACTCACGAATCGTATTTTTGACATCATCATCGATGGCTTTGCTACCGTTCTTCAAAAGCGTGCCGTCTAAATCACTAGCGACTAGTTTAATTTCTACTTTTGGATCGGCTAACACATATTTATCAATCGCTTCAGCAACAACATGTCTTTTGTAACCTAAATAATAATCAGCCTTTTCTTTCAATAGATTACTTCTTGTTTTCACCGCAATTTTCAAATTTGCGACTGCAAATGATGGTAAGTCGTTATTGGAATCGCCAATGGCAGCTATCTCTTGTTGGCCAATATGCAACTTATCAGCCACAAACTTAATTCCAAAACCTTTATCGATTCCTTTGGCATTAATTTCAATTAAGCGTGGATGCGAATGCGAAAACGTCAATTGATCTTGATATTTTGCTTGTAAGGCTGCTAAAGCGGTGGAAATCTTACCTTTATGAAAAGACATAATGTTGATCTTATAGGAAGCTAAATCAGTAACATCATCGTTCAATTTTAGTAAATTGATTCCTTTCCCAAATCAAACAACTAAATTAGCAAAACTTTTAGTCACATATACAGCACGATGATCAGTTGCATATTTAGTATATGCTCAAAGCACTAATTTATTTTGTTTAACAAATTTTTTCAATTCGCTCACAATCTCATGTGAAATTTTAAATTCATGAGACACACCAGTGTTAATATTTTTGATGTATGCGCCATTAAAAGCCACAACATATTCTGCTTTCGAATTAGTATAACGAACAATAGCATCTGCATATTTTTCAGCCGAGACAATTGAACGTCCAGT
Organism: Mycoplasmataceae bacterium; assembly: GCA_031278855.1. Classification (GTDB taxonomy): domain Bacteria; phylum Bacillota_I; class Bacilli_A; order Mycoplasmatales; family Mycoplasmoidaceae; genus Malacoplasma_A. Next base: position 2,436 of record JAITJR010000020.1, read on the forward strand.
TGTAATCACTGGAGTCCCGCCGCAATCTGTATATGCTTTTAATGACTGAAAATTACTTTTAGAAATATGTTTCGATTTAGATAACAAAGTACCATCAAGATCAATTGCTAATAATTTATATTTAACCATTTTTTTAATACGTTTTGCAACCTTATTTTCTTAAAATTCACTTTGTAAAAAGTTGCCACAATTATATAAATATTTAATCAATATATTAACGATTGATTAAATATTTTTTACCAATGGTTTATTTAACTCCATTCGCAGCATTTACCTACTTAAAATCGTACAATTGAAAGTAAACTACGGGTGAGTTTTATGATGTGATTTCTTATCAGCGAGAGATTGAAAAATTAAAATCATAATAAAATTAAATAATGTAACAATAGCGATCGGAATGTAGGCGACAAATAAAATATCTAGCAAAATTAGAATGTAGGGAAAAACAATACCAAAACAGTAGGAAATCTCTAATATTCCGATCAAACACATTAAACTAGTTGTAATGATATTAATAATACTAAATATCTTCGTCTTTTTAGGTTGCTTAGTACTCGAACGATACTTAAAACATATGATGGTGCATGTTAAACTAACAATTGCTATTACTAAACTAAAAGAAAAACTAATATCAATAAGAACATGATTTGCCGAGTTGATGAAAGTCATAATAAAAGTAGCTAAAACACACGGAAATAAAATAAAAGACGATATTGCAACCATAACCGCTTCCGCTGAACGATGGTTCATTTCCGCGTGGGAGGATTTTTTCGCACCAAGGTTTTTCTTTTTTAACATTAGCATGTATTATAATGACGCGATATGCGAAGGCAAACAAAAAAAGTTTTGATAATTGCTATAGCCAGTTTTACTTTTGTGGGTATTTTACCTAGTGTTCTTGTTCCAACAATAAACTCAAAGTTAATTGCCACCAGTCATTTAATTGGTCATCGGGGTTGATCTGCTAAATATTTTCAAAATACATACGCTGCCTTCAATGGGGCAGTTGGCGGAGAACATGCTAAATTTTGAGGAGCTGAAACCGACTTACAAATGGATCATGATGGGGTGATTTGATGTTCACACTACATTAATCCTTTTGAAGATGGTAGTAAAAAAATTAATGTATTAACTTCAGCACAAATTAAAGCTGAGTATTTAAAAACTACTGGTAGCATTGACACTAGTACGTTACCTTCCAAAGCTTTTCCTACTGGAGCGTTAAATCCTTACCATATTAATGTTCCTCACGATGCTGATAATGATCAATTATGTTTATTTTGGAATTCGGAAGCTAATGGTAAAGGATATTTAAATTCTTTCTTAAATAATCAAGCTCATCCTATTATTGAATTAAAAATTGAATCAGTATTGGGCGACACTGCTGATTCGCAACACAATTGTATGACGATCGATAATACAAAAGTGATAACTTTTATTGATAAAATATTGACAGATATTGAAGCGGCTAACGATGCTTCTAATCATACTTTATTATCTAGATGTTATTTTGTGAGCTTCTTTGATGATCTATTAGCCGCGACAATAACTGAAATGAAAGATTCTAAATTCAATGGTTACTTTAATGATATTAACCACAACCAATTCCAAAAATTATTAGACGATGGTGGTGTTGGCCGATACATCTTGAGTACTAATACTAATTTTACCAACCAAACTCCAGGTGAAAAATCTGGTAGTAACACTCATTTTAAAAATTACACTAAATATATTGATGGTTCATGATGTGCTTCTAGTGAACTTCCTAAATATCCGATTGGATTAGATGTTTATTATGCTTTTGTTACTTCCCAAATGATTGCTAAAGCTCATGAAAACGGGGTGGAAGTAAATTGTTGAACCGCTGACTATACTAGAACTGAAATCGCTGAAGCATTATCACTAGATATACTAGCTAAATCTGGTTGTGATTACATTACCACTGATCAGTGGTATGATTTAAAATAATTTTTATTACTTATGTAGTAAAAGTTACATTTGGTCAAAACCAATTTGCTAATGTTTGTACTGTGTAGTCTGGCATGAAATAGAACCCATCACTACATCATGCAAATATCGGAGTGTGTCAAAAAGAATTTAAATTACCACTTATTGTGTCTCCGTTTTCGACTAAAGGATACGATGTACTATGATTCGTTGATAATGATGGATATGAGTTTGAAAGTGTACTAGTAGAAAATATTTTGTCTATGGATACACTTGTGCCTAAATAAACTGCTGAGGGAATGTCTAAATCCGCATAGTCACAAGCCCAACTTGTTTCATAATTATAAGTCGGGAAATATTTTCCTGAATCAAATAAAACATAACTCGAATTAGGAGTGGTCATGTTAAGAGACATCGTATTGCTATTACCATCTTTTACGTCTTGTTCAAAATTAATGGTGAAAAAATTTCCAGTTGAAGAGACAAGTTTAGAAACCGTATTTATGCGTAAATCTATTGAATAGTTAGAATAATCTGGACATCTTGTATTTATAGTTGCATCTGAAGCAGCATACGTAGCATAATAATCAACCAAATAATATTTCCAAATTGTTAATGTCTCTAAAAATAGCAAAGCAGCTACTTGAGGGGCATTAACATTATTTTTGAAAAAATTATCATCTAATGTATATGAACCGCTCATGGTAGTGTT
>JAITJR010000080.1 GCA_031278855.1 Mycoplasmataceae bacterium
AAAATTAAGTATTTTATTGGTTATGTATATGACTTTTTTAGGTTTACGGCCATTTAGAAAATTGATTACTCGTGGATCTTTATAGGCTTGTTGCTCAACTTGAGTTTGATTATCGTTTAATTTAATTTGAATTGTTGCTCGTAATTTACCGTTTGCTTGAACTGGCAAAGTAATTACGGAACTAATGGTTTTACTTTCTTCATAAGTTGGTCAAGACGCTAAAGTAATGGACGTATCATGCAAAAAAACTTCATGTCATAACTCTTCAGCTAAATGCGGAGCAAAACATGAAAGTACCACTAAAAAATTCTCTAGATGACATCGTGATAATATTTGATGATTGTAACATTCGTTGATGTAAATCATCATTTGTGAGACGGCAACATTGAAATTAAATTGATTGATATTTGTGCTCACTTGTTTGATGAAGCGATGATATGCTTGATTAAGAGTTGCATCAATGTGATCGCTGTAACTAATATGGTTATTAGTAAATAAACGATAAACGCGATCCAACCATTTATGCATGCCTTTTAAACCGTCATCAGTTCATGGTAGTGAGGCTGTTAGCGGACCCATAAACGTTTCATACAAACGTAATGAGTCGGCACCATAAACATCAATAATTTCGTTAGGATTAACGACATTACCCTTAGATTTAGACATTTTTTCACCATCGGGTCCTAGAATCATGCCTTGGTTTACAATAAGTTGAAACGGTTCTTTGGTAGGAACAATACCAATATCATATAAAAAACGATGTCAAAAACGAGCATACAATAAATGTAAGACAGCATGCTCTTGACCACCCACATATAAGTCAACTGGCAATCATTTTTTAAAAATAAGTCTAGTTTTTTCATCATCAAGTGATAAATATTCACCATTCGCTTGTTTCATTAAATACCCCAGATAATATCAACAAGAACCAGCTCATTGCGGCATCGTGTTAGTTTCACGATGATAGAGTTGACCATCAATTTTGACATTTAATCAATCTTTTAAGTTAGCAAGTGGAGATGCACCAGTACGCGAAGGTTTAATATTTGGTGTCGGTGGTAATAAAACTGGTAATTGTTTGATTAAATGTGGTTTTTGATTAATATCAAAAACAATCGGGAAAGGCTCACCTCAATAACGTTGGCGACTAAATATTCAATCTTTCATTTTATATGTAATGCATGATTTACCAATATTATGTTGTTGTAAGTATGCCAATATTTTTGTGTTGGCTTGAGCAATATTTAATCCATTAATGAGTTCGGAATTAATGTGTATCCCATCGTTTTCATATGCTTGTTTTTGATTTGACGTTTCAATGACAAACCGAATGGGTAATTGATATTTACTAGCAAAATCATAATCTCGCTGGTCGTGGGCTGGTACCCCCATCACAACGCCAGTGGCATAAGAATTTAAAACGTAATCAGCGACATAGATTGGAATTTGTTCATTACTAAAAGGATTAATCGCATAGGCTCCTGTAAATACACCAGTTTTATCTTTTTGTAAATCCTTACGTTGCAATTCTGTTTTAGTTTTCGTTTTTTCAATATATGCATCAACTATTTTTTTTTGACTAGGCGTAACTAATTTTGTCAGCAATGTATTCTCGGGAGCAACACTTAAAAAGGTGACTCCATAAATAGTGTCAGGACGAGTAGTAAAAACCTCAATGGTAATTTGATGTGAAGTATTAAATTTAATTAGTGCTCCCGTCGAACGACCAATTCAATTACGTTGGATGTTTTTTAATGATTCTGGTCAATCAACTTCATCTAATCCTGCTAATAATTTCTCAGCATATTGCGTAATTTTTAAAACTCACTGACGCATTGGTTTACGAACGACAGGGAAATGACCACGTTCAGAAACCATTTGTCCATTGATCACTAAAACTTCTTCGTTGGCCAGCACTGTACCTAAATCTTCAGATCAATTAACTTCGATATCCTTAATTTCAGCTAAATTATTTTCAAAAAGTTTATTAAAAATTCATTGGGTTCATTTGTAGTAATGGGGATCAGTTGTGTTAACTTCTTTGGAGTAATCATAACTGAAACCCATCATTTTTAATTGTTGACGAAAAGCATCAATGTTTTTTTTAGTAAACTCTTCTGGATGATGTCCAGTAGTTAATGCATATTGTTCAGCTGGTAAACCAAAAGCATCTCAACCGATTGGATGCAAGACATCAAAATTATTAAATCGCTTAAACCGGGCCACAATATCAGTGGCGGTATATCCTTTAAGATGGCCAACATGCATGCCTGCCCCACTTGGATATGGGAACATATCTAATACATAATATTTAGGCTTAGTGGTATCGGTAAATTTATTAGTTTGATTTGCGTCTCAATATTGTTGCCATTTCTTTTCAATTAAACTATGGTTGTACATGCTTGAATTATACTTGCTACGTAAAATCGTTTTGCACATTCTATCAATTAAGTCATCATCAAATTCAAATTATTAAGTAATTAAGCTTTGAAATATTTCGTATTAGGAAAGTTATAATTTCACTATGCAATTAAATTGTTATCTTGTTTTGTTAATTAATTTAATACACGCAAGTCAAGGAAAAATGTGAAATTAAGAAGTTTATTAAACGTTCTAGTACTAATGGGGGGGGCGGTAAGTGTCAGTACTCCAATTGCTTTAACCACTAGTTGTGCTGAAAAGAAAGATTGAACTTTTAATACTGACGGTGAGATTGATAATTATTGGCAAAAACACAAACAAAACGTTTCACAAGCTTATACTTTTAGCTCTGCAACCAAACAAAAAGATTACGATTTTATTAAAAAGAATATGAATTTTCAATTAATGATTAATAGTGTTTTAGTAATGCCAATAATCAACAATGCTTTTAGTTATGGCAAAGTGGAATTACACATCAAAAACAAAACAACCGCAGAAATTGATTATCGTTTTAATAAAGAAATACCACAAGAACAAAAGTCTATTGTTGTAAATGTTAAAGAAATCATTACATATGATAACTTTCGCTTCACGATTAAAAAATTTTATGACGATGTGATTCAAGCAAACGAAGGAAGTTATGATTTTAATAATAACGTGTCTAACGATCATTCCCTTTTGGCACATGTTGGCAATAGTCCTACTATGGGCCGACTCATCACTTTACAATTTTATGATTCCACCACCATGCCAATAAGTTATGTTTGTTATATATGACCACACGATTGAACTAATTATGTTTTGAGCGGCAGCAATGTTTCTTAAAAACAGTTTAACTTTATAACTATTCACCGCTGTGTACATACACAAATGCACCAAGTAAATATAAGCATATTATGGCTTCGGTGAGTAGTTACTTATTTACCAACAATAGATTTTGGTAAGAATGTACTTAAAATTAATAATACACTTGCTGCTATCAATAAAACAGTCAATAATTTTCAGGCAGATTTATAAAAATGTTTTAGTGGGACTTTGGCCATTTCGCAACCAATTACAAATACTCCTGCTGTGGGCGAGGCTAAGTTTATTAATCCATTAGCCATTGAAGCCGAAGCAATTCCGCCTGCTAGTGAATAAGATACATGATAAGTAGTGGTAGCAACCGACATCGCTGGCGCAATTAATGGTCCATAAATGGTGTAGGCAAATCCACTCGTGCTCGGAATAAAGATTGATATGAGTAAAAAAGCAAAGAATAAAATAATAATTCCTGCGATGTTATTAAATCTGAGGACATGTGCTACCCCATGGGCAAGGACATCGGCAAACCCAGAACTAGTTAGAATTAATGATAGTCCCCGAGCAATGGCAATGACAAAAGCAATACTTAAAAAACTTTGGGCTCCTGCTACCACATTCTGATAAAAGTTATTACCACCTTGTCAATTTAGTGCCCCAATAATAATCGTAGCTGTCAGAAATAATAGAGCAAAGGAGGCTAAATACCAACTACCTACCGCTCCAACCCCTGTGGCAATAAATGGAAAATTGACAATTAATCATTGGTTCAATCGGTCAAAACCATTTCATCCTGTCAAATCAGTTCAAGGAATTGCTCCCATGATTAATAGTACAAAACAAGCTGTAAAAATAACTAATGTTATTTTCCGTTTGCCTGTAAATTCAGGGACAACTGTGGCATCAAACTTAAAAGTACTTTTATGGATTGCATGTAAATCATAAACATATGATTTACGAGGATTTTTACGTACTTTACTAGCATACATAGTAGTAAAAATTATGCCGATTAAAGTAAACACCACGTAAATAATAGCCCGAAAAGCGATGCCATCACCAGTCGATAATAAAGCATCAGGTAAGGTCTTATTTACGGCATCGACGGAAGTCATAATCATAAATGGATTAATGACCGAAGCACAAACGCCTAATCCTGCTCCAAATAAGATAATGGTTACTCCAGTGATGGCATCAAATCCCGCTGCCAATACCACTGGCATAACAATGGCATAGAATGGAATTGTTTCTTCGCAAAACCCAAAAGTAGCACCACCAATGGAAAATAGAAACATCATCACGGGGATAATCACTAACTCTTTGCCTTCAAGTTTCTTTACCAAACGTCCAATCCCAGCTTCTAATGCTTTGGAATTGTTAATTACTTGTAAAAAAGCTCCCATGATTAGTAAATACACAATTATTTCTGCGGCATCAATGAAACCCTTAATGGGAGATAAAAATATATCAAAAAAGCCAGGAATGACGTTAGTTTGGTCAGCACTATTACCATGTACAATGTAAAAAATTCAAATAACAAATACCATGATAACAGTGACTATCATCAAAATTAATTGCACCGCCATTGGTTCTTTTTTATGTTTTGCATGTGGGTTTTTCACCAATTGTTCTTGCTGGTAAATTGCTCTTTGTTGACGGATTAATATAAAATTTACAATTAGCCCAATGAGCGGAATATACATCATTACCAAAAATAAATTAAGACGATTAAATGGTTTGATTTTGGTAATGATGTAGTGAGCATTAGATGTGATTCAAGTCAAACTAAACATCGCAAGAATGCCACCATTAACATAAGTTCCAATCATTTGATGATGACTCAAGTTGGTGTGAATACCGACGGTAAAAACCAAAATATTGAATAAAACTGCATAAGTCCAAATCGAAGAACTTATTAAAATTCGTTTCGAAATTAAATTGATTGGCGATCGGGACTGCGTTTTCATTATTTAATTGTCTTAAGCGTTTCTTTGAGTAAATCAAAAATATAAAAAATGGAATTTATTTCAACTGTTTCTCTAGGAGTGTGTGGAAACTTGATATTTGGACCGAGACTAATGGCGGTAACTTGTGGATAATGTTTAGCGATTTCGCCAATTTCAAGTACAGCGTGGGTTAATTGCAAAGTCATGTCGTGCTGGAAAATCGTTTTGGCAATTTGCTGTACTTGTGTAGCGAGGCGATTGTCATGGTTAATAGTTAAACCAGCGGTAATGTTAGTTACTTTACATTTACCATTTACTAATGCAAATAAGCTATTAAGTTTGGTATTTAGTTTATTTAATTCATACTCATTGCTACTGCGTTGCATTCACCCAAGTTGGGCTTCGTCATTGCCAATAATTAACTTACCTAAATTAGTGGAAGTATTAGGAATGTTAAAAGTAAGGTTATATGAATTTAGTCCGTGATTGGCAGCACAAACTAAATTTACTAATTTAACTGAATCCAACAACGTTAAAGGATCACTACGGCCTTTAACGTTGTTAATAACCAATGATAAATGTTTGTCATCAAGTTGATGTACACTTACTAAAAGATTAAATTGACTTAAGAACGCTTGTTTGAAATGATTGACTTGACTACGTTTGATATTTAAAATAACATCGCAATAGGACGGAATGGCATTTAGTTGTGTGGATGACTTAACATCAATAATTCGTAATGGATACTTTAAAGAAACCAGCTTTAAAATATTAAAAGTTTCTACAATGATATTAGCATGATTTCCGTGAATAGTAGTAGCAGAATGTCCACCCAAACCGTTCATTATCTTCACGCTTAAATCAGTGGTTTCATCATCTCTAGCTTGTCGTTGAATTGGTAAAAAACCAGAAAAATCACAAGACCAACCACTACCGACAATAATTTCAGTATCGTCTTCCGAGTCAACATTGATTAAATACAAACTTTTAATCCAATCATTTGATAATTTCATGGCTCCAATCGTCGTGGTTTCTTCTTGGACTGTAAAAACAGCCTCGATCGGTCCATGAATAACATTTGGATCGGTGAATAAAGCCAAAATAATCGCTATGCCAGCAGCATTGTCAGCTCCTAATGTCGTCTCCTTGGCTTTAATTCAGCCGCGATCTTCATAGTAATTAATTGGATCAGTTTTAAAATTATGGTTAGAAGTGGGAATTTTATCACCCACCATGTCTAAATGTGCTTGGAAACAAATACCAGGTTTTTCTAATTTACCTGTTTTGTAAGCATAGACATTACCCAATTTATCGATTTGTACTTTGCATTTATGCTCGCGCAATATATCAGCGATATAAAGAGCTAAATCTTTTTCTTGTCCAGTGATATGAGGAATCTGACAGATTTCAGTAAAATACTTTAAAATTAGGTTCTGTTTCATAAATTGCTACCAATAATTATAGTTTATTCTCTAAGAGAATACTATCTTGTAGGAATTTTTAACCATTTTTAACCATTTTGCTAACTGATATATGCTGTCTTGTGGCAATTTTTTCTAATTTAGCATAATCAATCGAATGAACTGCGGCCGACACATTTATAAATTTTTCTCTATAGTCGGTGCTGGTTTTCTATAGTCAAATTACATCTGTTAAAGCACCTTCTAAATCCACTTTCTATTTCTAGTGCAATTTCCATATTGTTTTCATCATTGAGATTATTGACAAATTCATCAAATGCCTTTTTCATCACCTCTTCTTGTTTAATCAAATTGCGTGCAGAACAATAATCCATTTTATCTTTTAAAACTTTTATATTTGTTTTTAATTCATTTAATTTTAGTTTATCGTTTTGAGATAAAACTCTATCCATAGTAAATGCTTGTGGAATAAGAACAGCGTCTCTTATTGATAAATAATGTTCATTCCTTATACCTAATCCTTCTTCGCAGTTAAAACGATAAAATCTACAATCTTTAGTTGATATATGTTTATGTTGCTTTTTGCCACCCAATGGATTGATAATCTTTTTTTGTTTGCATTCCCCAGTAGTAAAAATGTTATTTTCAATTAGACACTCAGGGTTTATATAAACATACTTCATATTACACAATTTACACAATTGTAAAAGACGGCCTATGCGACCGCCTACTGTTGGGTTTTAAGATGCACCATCGAGCCTACCCTAAACTCTGTTGAATTTATTCTAACGCATTTTTCATTGTTCTTGCATCCAACTATCCACCGCCGTGCATACGTGCACATCCGCCCGACCATATTTAGCGGAGCTAAATAAAAATCAACATCGATTGTGTTATAGGGATTTCGTGGCGACGAATTATTCGTTTTTGTTAGTTTCTATAAATGCTAAAAATCATTGATATTTATAAAGTAAATACTAAGCATATTATTCCCTCGGTGAATAGTTACAATTAACTTACTAAATAATAAGCATATTTTATTACACTTAAGTTGCCAAAATCGACATTGATTGACGTTGTCTGGTTATTAAATGCAAAAGATGTATCAACAGATAGTCAATATGTATA
>JAITJR010000086.1 GCA_031278855.1 Mycoplasmataceae bacterium
ACCAAACAAGCTTTAGCCATTTTGGGTAAAGCTTGTTTTTTGCTATTAGTAGTCTTAAGGGGTAAATCATGAAAAGTAAGAATCAAAGTGAATCATTCAAATTTCAGCGCAAAGATGGGAAGCTTTATAGTCCTTATAACAATGGGTTAGCTAACAAGCAACACCAGATTTACAAACGCCGTAATAAAATCAAAGTTGCTTTAGCGACTGGGGCGGCGGTTGTTGGTGTTGGCGGTGGGGTTGGGATCGGGTATGCGATTGGACTTCATCAAAATAATCCACCTACTCCAGCTCCAACTGTTGTCAAAACATTAGACATTAAAGGAGCACATGATCTAGCTGTGCCTTATAAGAATACCTATAAATACGAGTGTAAAAACGGCACCTTAAGTGTGGATGGAGTTTTACCAACAGGCTTCAAATTTGAAAATGACACTTTAACTTTTAGTGGAAACGCTCCAACCACATCTGGTTTTTTTAAACTCAAAGCCACTGCTAATGATGGTACTGGCAAAACTAAAACCATTACTATTACCTACTACGGTGTCTCCTCCATCGGTGAAAACAAATGCCGTTTTCTATACTCCGACGGTCGCGTATCCGATGAGCAAGACCTAACTATCAGCGACGCTGGAACCCTAACCCTATCCCCATCTGGCGACGAACAAAAAATTCTAAAAGCGGTATACTTCGGCGAACTGAGCGGTGTCACCACCATCGGCGACAATTTCCTCATCAACTGCGCTGCTTTAACCACAGTGGATTTGTCTCCGTTAGTGAATGTGACTGCAATTGGGGATTGATTCTTAGGGGGTAATTTTGCTTTAACTTCCGTTGATTTATCACTGTTAGTGAATGTGACTACAATTGGGGAATATTTTCTGGCAAGTAGTTTTTCCTTAATTGCGGTGGATTTGTCGAAGTTAACTAAAATAGAGTCAATTGGGACAGGTTTTTTAGGGAAAAATGAATCACTAAACTCGGTTGATTTACCAGTTAATACAAAATCAATAGGAGATTATTTTCTAAACGAATGTGATGTTTTAACTTCGGTGGATTTGTCGAATTTAACTAAAATAGAATCAATTGGGGATAATTTTCTCGGATATTGTCATGCCCTAACTTCGGTGAATTTACCTCCATTAGCTAAGGTGACTGCAATTAAGGATGGTTTTCTTAACGGTTGTAGCGCATTAACTGCGGTGGATTTGTCACCACTATCTAAAGTTATAACGATTGGGGATGAATTTCTTGACGGTTGTAGTGCATTAACTGCGGTGGATTTGTCACCACTAGCTAAAGTTACAACAATTGGGGATAATTTTCTCAGTAATTGTGGATCCATAACTTCCATCGATTTATCACCGTTGACTAAACTAACGATAGTTAACGATTATTTTCTCGCTTGATGTTACTCCTTGACTTATGTTAATTTATCACCGTTAGCGAATGTGACTGCCATTGGGAATGGTTTTCTCTATAGTTGTACTACTCTAGCTTCGGTAGATCTATCGTCTTTAGTTCTAGTAACATCGATTGGCAATGGGTTTCTTGGTTATTGCTATGCTTTAACATCTGTCACAGTTGGTGATGTCAATTTTAGTAATATAACTATAGGTCAGTCAAATGCTTTAGTGGGTGTAACTAATTTAACTACTAATAAAATCTATGGCAAAAAAGCCAATGCATTCAAAACTAAAATTAACAGTGTTAATAATAACGTAGTATCTAATTGAAATATAAACGAATAGCGAGTTTATTTTTCACATTTACATTTATAATACCTACCAATTTTAATGAATATTGTAGGAGAAAATATGTTTGATAAAATTAAATCCATTCGTGCTTATGAAGTCTTGGATTCACGTGGTTTTCCCACTGTTGCCTGTGAAGTAACCACAGATAATGGAGCACGTGGCAAAGCGATGGTGCCATCAGGAGCATCAACTGGCGAACGTGAGGCATTGGAATTACGTGATGGCGATAAAAAACGTTATATGGGTAAAGGGGTATCAAAAGCCGTTGATAATGTCAATCGTATTATTGCCCCAACTTTATTAAACCGAAATTTAGATGTAATTGAACAAACTAAAATTGATGAAGAAATGATTAAATTAGATGGCACTGAATTTAAAACACAATTAGGGGCTAACGCCATATTATCTGTTTCTTTAGCGTGTGCCCATGCTGCTGCTAATTACAAAAAGAAACCGTTATTTAAATATCTACGTGAAGATGTTCTTAAAAATGCTGATTCTGTCTACAAAATGCCTGTCCCAATGTTAAATGTCATTAATGGTGGGGCACATGCTGATAACACCATTGACTTTCAAGAATTCATGTTTATGCCCATTGGGGCAACTAGCGTTCGCCAAGCCTGTCAAATGGCTAGCGAATGTTTTCATGCATTAGAGAAATTATTGAAATCAAAAGGCTTTAACACTTCTAAAGGAGATGAAGGCGGATTTGCACCAGCTTTAAAAAGTGCTGATGAAGCTTTAGATTTTATGGTTGAAGCAATTAAAATAGCAGGGTATCGCCCAGGTATAGATAAAGATATCGCTATTGCGTTAGATACAGCCGCTAGTGAACTTTATGACAATAATCAAAAAGTTTATATTTTTAAGAAAGCGATTGCGGCAAACATTCTTACCGAGGCAAACGGTACCAAAACAACCGAGCAAATGATCGACTACTTAGAATCATTAGTAAAAAAATACCCTATTATTTCCATTGAAGATGGTTTAGCTGAAAACGATTGAGATGGATGAAAGAAATTCGTGGATCGCATGGGTGGACGTATTCAAATTGTCGGTGATGATATATTCTGCACCAATCCACGCATTACACAAGAAGGAATTAACAAAGGTGTCGCTAACGCTGTCTTAATCAAATTAAATCAAATTGGCACATTAACAGAAACCATTCAAACCATTAAAGAAGCACAAGCAACGCAATGGTGTGCAGTTATAAGTCATCGTAGTGGTGAAACCGAAGATACTACCATTGCTGATTTAGCAGTAGCTTGTGGCACTGGTCAAATTAAAACTGGTTCAATGTCTCGTAGTGAAAGAATTGCTAAATACAATCGTTTAATGGAAATTGAGGATTATCTAGGCGTTCAAGCTAAATATGAAGGTGTAAGTACTTTCATAAATATTAAAAAGTAATTATGCGTATTGCTGTTTTAGCTTCAGGTGGTAACTCTCCCGGCATGAATAATGCTGTCATCACATTAGTCAAATCTGCCCGATTAAATAAAATTGATATTAAACTAATTTATAACGGATATCAAGGCTTATTAGACAATCAATTTTACGATGCCGATATCCGTACATTAGAAGATTTTAGTACGCGTGGTAATATAGTAATTGGGACTGCCCGTAGTAAAGACTTTTATCAAACTGAATACAAACGTAAAGCTGTAAAAATTTTAAAAAAACAAAAAATTGATGTTTTGGTAGTAATTGGTGGTGATGGATCATACAAGGGAGCGGCGGGATTAGCTAATCTTGGTATGAAAGTAATGGTGTTGCCTGGCACCATTGATAACGATGTCGCATCAACCGATTCAACCATCGGTTTTTATTCGTGCTTACACACCATTGTTGAATCCATTGATAAAATTCGCGATAGTTTCGATTCACACTCTGGTATTTGTTTTGTGGAAGTAATGGGACGAGGGTTCAGTGATTTAGCAGTCCAAGCGGGAGTAGCCACTATTGCCGAAGCCATTATTACAAGTGAGAATGTGTTAAGTGCCGAAGAATTTGTCGCCATTGCTAACGAAACCAAAAAAAATAAAAAACGTTCTTGTATTTTTGTAATCACCGAAAAAATTTATGGTGCGAACGGATTACCATCTTTAGATGACCTTGCTAAAGAAGTAGAAAAAATAACTGGTCGAGTGACACGAGTTAATGTCATTGGACACATGCAACGTGGTGGTGTGCCATCAGCGTCAGATCGTTATTGAGCTTCCATGATGGCAAACCATTGCATCAAATGTATTAAAGAAAAAAATTTTAATCGAGCCATCGGTGAAGAACGACGTCAGTTGATTGATGTCGATATTTTTAAAGCCATTGCCATGCCGCACAAGCATAATCGCACCGAATTAGCTAGTGAATTTCAGAAAATTAATAGGATTTAAATATGAGTAAAGCTGCCCCAATCCGTGTCATCAGTTATTACAAGCGTACCAAAATTATTGCTACGCTTGGACCTGCGATCACCCAAAAAATATGAACATTAGCTGCCTGAAAAGATCCGCAAAACGCCGCTATGGTTCGTCTTGCTTACGAACGAATGGAAGGTATTTTAAAAGCTGGTGTTACTTGTGTCCGTTTAAACTTTTCCCACGGTTTATACGAAGAACAACAAGTTCGTATTAATATCGCAAGAGAAGTGTCAAAAAAATTAAATCGTAATATCTCCATCATGTTGGATACAAAAGGTCCTGAAATTCGTCTTGGACAAATTAAAGATGGGCCAGTACCTGTTAGTAAAAATAGTCTCATTACCATCTATACCAAAGAACAAATAATTGGTGATAGTACCAAATTCTTTGTGACTGATTCGACTGGTACCTATAACATGGCCAAAGACGTCAAAGTTGGTGGCATCATCTTAGTGGACGATGGTAAACTACAGTTAAAGATTACGGAAATCAATGTTGATCAAGGTTTGATTAAAACCATTGCTCTAAATGATCACTCTATTAATGATAAAAAACGTATTAATTTACCTAACACCGAGTATTCGATGCCATTTATGTCCCAAAAAGATCGTGACGATATTTTGTTTGGAATTAAAAATAATGTTGACTACATTGCAGCTAGTTTTGTGAATTCCAAAGAAAATGTTCAAGAGATTCGTAACTTCTTAGATGCGAATGGCGGTTCCCAAATTCAAATTATTTCTAAAATCGAATCCACCCATGCCATTCGTAACATTGATGAGATTTTAGATGCCACCAATGGAGTGATGGTAGCTCGTGGTGATTTAGCTCTTGAAATTCCTTTTTATGATGTACCGTATTGACAAAAATATATTATTCGTAAATGTCGTTTAATTGGCAAACCTTCAATTGTGGCTACCCAAATGTTGGATTCTTTAGAACGTAACATTCAGCCAACTAGAGCAGAAGTGACCGATGTCTTTTTTGCAGTGGACCGTGGAGCTGATGCTACCATGTTATCGGGAGAATCAGCCCAAGGGCAATTCCCAGTACAAGCTGTATACACCATGCGTCAAATTGATAAAAAATCTGAATTGCTATTTGATTACAACCGGGCTATTCATTGATACTTTCCGAAAGCTAAATTACCTAAATACACAAAGAAAATTGCAAAAAAAATTGCCATTAAATGTTTACCCCACGGGAATGATATTGCTCCTACTTTTACCTATAATTTTGTGGTTATTTTTACAAACGATAAACCAACGATTTGAACTATTTCTAACATTCGTCCCGCTGCGACCATTATTGTTGTAACCGATGAGCCAGAATTATTAACTTGCTTTGGGATCAATTACGCGATTCAAACCCACTATGTAAAGGATTTGAATATCGCGAAAAATAATTATCAACAAGTAGCTCGTGAAGCAATTGATCGGTTTGAACCAGGCGAACAACGTGTAATTGCCTTTATTGATAAAAAATTTAAAAATATCTAAATTTTTTATTTGATTAAATTAGCAATATCTTTGTATTCTAAATGCAATGCATCAGCAACAATTTTGTTAGTAAGATATCCTTGATATGTAACGATGGCGTCTAACAAAACAGGATTGTCTTTTATCACACTCAAAATATTTTCGCCTTTTAATTGCTTTAAAAATTTGTTAGTTAAAATATCACTAATTGCCACACTAACACTGTGCGGGAATAATGACGGAATGTTTTCAATCATGAAATGTTTAACCCCTTCAATGATGTAATGTGGTCGCTGAAAAGTCGTTGGCTTTTTTTCAGTATCGCCAGCCACACCTTGATCGATTGCTAAATCAATGATGACACTACCTTGTTTCATACTAACAACCATATTTTGTGTAATTCGCTTCGCAGTTAATGAGCCTGGAACCGAGTTAGTATTTATTAATACATCGGTGGTAGGAACAATTTTACTTAAATCAGTGTAGTCAGCTTTAATAACTTGAAATTTAGCATCATTTAAGCGAGCTAGTGTTTGTAAATGATGATCATTTTTAATTTGATGAGTTAATTGATCATCATTTTCCAAAATCGTTAAATTTGCTCCCAAACCCAAAATAGTTTTAGCAGCTTCTAATCCAGCATAAGAAGCATTAATAATGGTAAACTCTGCTTTATTTGGATTGTGCTCAATGGTGCTAAAAGTCTTACCCATACCGAAGTCTGCTAGTTTGGATAAATTGTAAGCTCCTAATAACGCCCCAAATCTACCCTTAATTTGTTCATTAGGAATGATTAAAGGAAAAATACCATTTTCTTGAATCGCTTCTAAACCTAGAGCGGTTTGGTGCATTTTTAACAAGCGACTTAAAGTTTTAGGGTTATTAGCTAAATTAAATAATGAAATTAATAACTGATTGGGACTAATTGCTTTCAATTCACTTGCCGTAGGTTTACTAAGTTTTAGAATGATGTTGCTATTGCCAATACATATTTTGTTGTTATCAACAAGTTTGGCTCCAGCTGCTAAATATTCTTGGTCTTCAAAACCAGCTTCTTTCCCAGCGTTTTTAGTAACCACTACTTCGTGTTTATGAGCAACTAATGTTTTGACATCAGCTGGTACTAAAAAAACACGATATTCATGATGATTTTCTTTTAATAATGCAATTTTCATAATTAATCCTTAAGTAAAATGATAAATAATTATGCCAATAATAACACCAACGCATGCTCCGATCGCTATGACTAGCAAAGCCATAATGGAATTAAATCAACGGTTTTCTGGTTTAACTTTGATCTTTTGAAATTCATCACCTGAAGGGATATTTTTAAAATCAATATCGTGAAATGTGTCACTGGGTTGATCTAATGCTTTCTGTGCTTCTTGAGATGAATTATTCATACTATTTAACATTAATTATCTTACGCCCTTTGTAATGACCACAGTATGGACAAACTTTATGTGGTTGAATAGGACGACCACACTTTTTACAAACCGTGGTGGTGGTTTGTTTTAAAGCGTGATGTGAACGACGCATACCTTTTCTAGATTTACTTACTCGTCTTTGCTGTACAGCCATAATTTCCTTTTCGTTTTAAGCCAATTTTAATATTGTCATAGATTATATTCGCAATATTATGATGTGAATGGTAAAGTTATAACTATTCACCGAGTTTTAATTCATAAAATTGCTAAACACAAAAAAGGATGTATAGACATTTGTTTTGATTTAAAAGTTAGTTACTGATTTACTTTACCACCATACTTTAACACTGAACCCGCACATTAAGTTTAATTATTATTCACTAAAAATTAGTTGCTACGAAACTATCAAAGAATTAGCACATGATGGAAATTAAACAGCGGTAGTTAAATCAACAAAATGTAAAGTATTACGATTAAAAAAACTAATTAGTGTAATGGTAACAGGATAAGTAATTCAAGTAAATATGAATAACCCTAAAGGGCTTGCTTTGCCAAAACCAAAAATAGCTTCTAGCAACACATTTAAATCACTAAGAAAAAATAAAGTTCCAGCAATGCTATAAAGTAATCATTGCGATTCATGATATGTACATATTGCTCTTCATAACATGCACGATAAAAGCAATCCGTAGAGTGGCACTGCTATTTGAAAAATAACTTCGACTTTCGCTTGGTGTGGGATTAACCATAGAAAGCAATATAACCAAACTTGGATTTAAAGCCAAAATGTGGTGTTAACAGAAAATAACGAGTAAAAAATCACTGAATCAATATTTGGTTGAGTGATTTTTCATTACTTCTCATACCTAATTATTGTAATCAATTTAATGTAAAGGTAAAAATATTTTTTATGGACGCATATTGACAGACAGTAGAAAAAATGTGGGGAGCCACAACGGCAAAAGCGGTGCATTGAGTTTTTACCGCCGTTTATCTTTCGGCGATTATTGTCGGAATAATATTAGTGGTCTTTAATATTGTTAGTACCACGATGGTGCAAATGAAAGAAAATGATAAAGCATTGGGAGAAGCCCTAAAGATTGGCTTGCAAGGCATGGTGAAGTTTATTGTGCTGATCGCTGTTTCAGCAATTGCCATACCGCTGTTATGAGAAATTTTATTTCCA
>JAITJR010000106.1 GCA_031278855.1 Mycoplasmataceae bacterium
CACACGAGAGCCGTTGTTTTCTTAATGGCACGATTGACGTTACCAATTATGTCATCAGCATCACTAATAATTAGCGTACTTACATCGGCAGCCATTACCAACCCGATGGCAACCCCACCACCAACACCAACCACTGCAGTGCCAGCCGCTAAAGCGACTTTAACCTTATTGCGGCGCTTTCAAATGCGGTGTTCTGCTTTTGTTAAGACGTTGTTGTTATAAGGACTATAAAGCTTTCCGTCTTTATGGCGATATTTTTATGCTTCCGTTTGATTTTTACTTTTCATGGTTTACCCCTTAAGACTACTAATAGCAAAAAACAAGCTTTACCCAAAATGGCTAAAGCTTGTTTGGTGAGAAAGAAAAAAAGCTAAAATTAGTGCTTAGTGCACTAGCAGACTTGCCCCCTCCCCCCTATGTTTCATAATAAAAAAATTATAAATCTTACAAATCAAATATTCGCAATAATAATTTCTTATATTTTGTAGTAATTCATTATCACAATGCTTTATGAAATTCAAATAATCCAAGGGATTGTGGAATTTGAAATTTTTTATCACCAACTGTGATGTGACCTGTATATATACCAAAAAACTGACGAAAATTAGTTTTGATAAGACCAAAAGCACGGGAGTGGATATCACTCTTTTGACCAAGGGGTTTAAAATATAAGTGGATTCGCTCATCAGCTGTGTAAACTTGCATTTCACTAGTATAAGGATGACTATAGTTTCATTTGAAAATAATGTTCGATACACACACCCTTTGATTATTTAATCAAATTGCATTTTCAGGATATAAAGCGTTATTGTGAAAGGCAACAAAGTTAAAACCGAGGATATCATTACCGATAATAACTGAACTATTAGCTCACATTCAATTGGTATTACGTTGGAAAAAACCACCAGATCAATCCGTTGATGCTAGGGTAGTTGTAGGATCCAATTGGAGTTTTTGATTTTTAACGGTAACATTAATAGATTGTACTTTTAAACCAGGTCTTTTATCAGTGTATGACCAGCGATCAAAATTAATGGGATTAATTACTCGTAATGGTTTATTTTGAAGACTTGAAATTATTTCCGCATTAATCGTAATGATATTTTTATAGGTAAAAGCATATTTAATTGTACCTAAAGTTAAATCACGTTGAATTGATAAAAACATCTGCTTTGAGACATATTTCACTTGATTAAGATCTAAATCATTAGTAAAGATACACTTACGACCTAGAATAGTTTTTTCTCATTTGGTAATAACGCCACTATTTTTATGATAAACGTAACCAAAAATATTTTTAGCAAGTGATACATCAACAATTGCTAAACCGATGAGGTAATTGTCATTAGTAAAACTAATGAAATGAAATTTATGAAAACCGAACTTACGTTTCAGTTGGATTACTTTTTTATCTCAAAAGTTATGGAGAATATAGTCATCTCAGTTAAAATCAATTTGTTCATCGTGAATACCATAGTTCACCGTGTTAGTGTTTTTATCAACAAGTTTTTTCATGAAAGCATTATAGCACCCTGTAAGTTACATCTTTTAATATGGAAAAACTAGGATGTAATCAAGTCAGTGTTAATTCTGATGGCAACTAAGGAGATAACATTATGTTCGGTTCCAATCCAATATAATCCTAATGCATGGGTTTCGCTTATAAAACTCAACATCTAACTAAGAATAGCGTGATTTTCATCTATTGCGCAGTTCTATTCATTAGTTTTATTTTAATTTGGTTACTTTTAGCAGATATGAATTTATTACATTTACAATGACTCATTCCTTACCATGGTAAGGAATGAACTGGTAAAGTAACACAGGGTAATTATGATTGGTTGTTTAATGAGTATCAAAGTGAAATTAAATACTGAGCTAAAAATCCAATGGATAATAAGATCCCAGAAACTGACATCACCAGTGCCGATGGTTTTCTAAGTTATGCCAATGACTATTTTAAGGATGGGATGACTATTCTATCGATTACCTCAAAATTTAATCCGCTAATTTTGGTTCCCATTATTATCATATTTATTTTGAGTATGATAGTCCCATTAATATTACGTTGCTTTAAAAAAATGGATATTGATGTTTTTGTTTTTAGTATCCCCATCGTTTGTGCATCAATCATTTTTCTTTTCTTAGGGTTCATTCCTAATGTTAGTAATAATTGGTGATTGCTTCTGCTAAGGTTCGTTATTTTCTTTGTGGTACTTATTATCTTGTTTTTGATTAGCAATAAAATAATCAATCATTTTATTGGGTGTAGTCAGTTAGGTGCACAAGCTATTACAGACATTGCAAATCAAGCAAGCGAACGTCATCAATCACAGCAAACTTTACGGGAATTAAAAGAATTGTATAAAAAACAAGATGATCTTACTTCCGTTGAGATTGATAAAGCCAATTAGTTTGTTAAAATTAACTCGTTATGCGATTAATCGACGAATGCATTATTAATTTTAAAGCTGGGAACGGTGGCAACGGGATTGTTTCTTGACGGCGAGAAGCTAATGTACCAATGGGTGGTCCTTACGGTGGCAATGGGGGAGATGGCGGGAATGTTATTTTAATTGCTGATGGTAACGTGAACACTTTATATGAATGAAATCACCGTAAAACGGTGGAGGCTCCCGATGGTGAAAACGGACGTACGGCCAAAGAAACTGGTCATGGTGGTCAAGATGTTTATGTTAATTTACCGTTAGGGACTTCAGTTTATGATGCTAACACTAAAATACTATTAGTGGACTTGTTAGAACCTGGACAAACTTTTACGATTTGTACAGGTGGTAAAGGTGGGCGTGGTAATGCTTTTTTTAAGTCCGCTAATAACCGTGCTCCGACGTTGCATGAGAATGGTGATTTAGGTGAGGACAAAACTGTATTATTAAGACTTAAATACATTGCTGATGTGGGGTTAGTTGGATTACCAAATGCGGGTAAATCTACTTTGGTAGGTAAAATTTCGAGTGCTAAACCTAAAATAGGTAATTA
>JAITJR010000026.1 GCA_031278855.1 Mycoplasmataceae bacterium
TTCGATGGTTGTACGAGTTTAACTTCCATCAACCTTTCCGTCACAGCAGTCACTTCTATCGGTGCTTATGCTTTCCGTGACTGTACCAATCTCACCTCCCTCGACCTCTCTGGTCTCACCAACCTCACCACCATCGGCAATTATGCTTTTCGTAACTGTACAGCACTAACTACTATTGACCTTTCTAACACAGCAGTCACCTCCATCGCTTCTAGTGCCTTCTATAACTGCACGAGCTTAATCACCCTAAAACTTTCACCCACCATGTTTACTGTCTCAAACAGCGCCTCCATTGGTGATAGTGCCTTCTATAACTGCCCCGCCCTCCACGAAATTTATATCCCAGCTGGTGCAGCGGAGGTGCCAAAAGGAAGCAGTAATAATCCCAATGCCTTCAATGGTTGTACCGCTTCTGACAGTAAAATTTATTATGATGATAACGGCCAGAGTGTCGCCGATAATTTTAAGAAATATTTTACCGCTTTAGAAGAAGGCGATTGGACAGTGACTAAAGTTCAATAAGTCGTAAAAATAAGAATTAACAATGAAACTTGAGAACCGAATTAATTAAATTTAAAATCATTAATTCAAATTTGATTTATTGCTATTCACAAGTTAATATGCCTTTTTAAATAGTTACAAAGCTACACTCGAAATATCTGTCAAAAAGATATTTCTCTTGAAAAAAAGCTGACATTTCGCCATTTATACGTATGTATGGCCATGAGAATGATTATTTGTTGGTGAAAGTTACAGATTATGCAATAAATAGCTGGCACCGCCTGTATAATATTTTTACGCAACTAAATAGTAGAGAGCAGTAGACACAGCGATATCGTCGTTATTTTTTTGTGCTCTCTATATTTAAAAATTAGACTTTTGCCTTCAAAAAGTTTTGAAAAGTCTTATTTTTGTTGCGATGAGTAAAAATCAAGAATGAGGAGAAAAAAATGAAAAAAATCAAGTTAATTAAAATCATCAGCTCCATATCCACATTAGGGATATTGGGATTAGCAGTCGGTGTGAATACTACTAGTTGCGCAGAAAAAACTGGAGTCGCTAGCATTCATGCTTTCTTAGACACCGAAACATTAGTCCAAGGTGACAACAGTAGCATCATCCTTCATGTATACGAAATGAATGTGCTTAAATGGGTTGAACCTAAAATTGAGTTTAATCATGGTGGTAAATCATCTCATGGTCTTGTAGTAACGAAGAAATTTCAATTGGATAAATTAGGTACTTACAAGATCAAAGCATCGGGAGTTGAAACTGGTGCCTACAATATAAAAGTCAGTGTCGATGGAATCAAAGGTTCATCTAACTTAACATTGGAAGTAACTGATCCGAATAAGATTACCAGTATTTCCATCCAAGGCTTGAATACAGTTGCTGGGACACGTGGCATAGCTACTGCTCAAGCAGCGGTTTATCATGCTATGGCTAATGGTAAGATATTAGCTAATGATAAAGTGGCATGAAGCATTGATGATAATACACCGCATGACGGTATTGGTATTACAGCAGATGGGTATCTAACCTTGGCTGATACTGTACCTGCCAACACATATCCTATTAAAATTAATTGCGTTTATAACGGTGCCACCGTCGCTGAAAAGGATGTTGATGTCATCATTAACAACTCACCACAACCTGTTCCTACTAGTATTACCATCAGTGGCCCCACATCAATAAACGGCTATACAGGCGAAGCTAACGATAACGCCGCTCGTTTTATTGTTCACGATCAAAATAATTATTGAATTACTCAAAACATAACTTGATCATTCACATCAACTGCACCTACTGGTATTACACTTGGAGCAACTACGGGAGTATTGGCATTAAACCAAGACGTTGCTTCAGCAACATTTAGCATACAAGCAACATATCAAAACGGTTCTAGTGCACCACTTACTAGCCAACCTTTCGCAGTCGCTGTCACTATTAAGAATTTACCTGCTCCAGTCACTTATAAAAATGCCGATGCTTCCGATTGAGATGGGGTGACTAGTGCATCTTTGACTTATGATGCAACTCCAACAACAAACGATTTTAACGAAGATTGTTACAAATATAGCGAAAATTCAAATGGTTTTTCGGCAACCAACTTAGTGATACCAGCTGTTGTCTCAGCTGATGGCGGATCTACTGCTTATAAGACTTTTCTAGCAAATAATGCTTTCCAACAAGCACTTCTTTCAGGAAGCATCACTTTCTCTGAAGGGACTAAGCAAATTGGAACTGATTCTGATTCAGATGGCATATGACATCGACTTAGCAACAATTCCATAACTAGCATCACGCTACCATCTTCGCTAGAAAAACTTGGGGCAAATGCATTAACAACTGATGTTAATCAAGTGGAAATGAATAACCTTAGTTTACCTAAGAATCTTACAAAAATCGGTTCTTCTGCTTTCGCTCGTTTAATCACTCCTTTAATTGTTGGTCATTATGATTCGCTACCGACAGGAAACGATGTTGCAAGTGATGCATTTAGCGGAATATACCCTGAAATGAACGCTCAGGGACAAAATGGAGGGAGAGTTATTAATATAGGAAGTGTATCAACTGCTGATTTTCTTAATTGATTATTATTGCACGGCTTGCCTACTGGTTATTTTTTATCAGTATCCTAACATCATCCTTCATTAGATATTTAATTTATTAAACAGTGTTAGATACACTCTTGTATATATACGATGATGAATATCTTGATGTTTTAAATATCGCTTATTTTTGCATGTCGAAAATTTTGTTCAATTAAATCGTTGCTAGCAAAAAAACAGAGCTTAAAACAATAAATTAGCACTCTACCTGTTAAAGTGCTAATTTATTTGTTATAATGTCGTTGAAAATATTTCAAGGAGTGTAACAGTATGAATTTTAACTATAACCCACCTGAGGATGAAAAAGATTCATTAAGTAAATACGGACGTAACTTGAATCAAGACGTAATTGATAATAAAATCGATCCGATTATTGGTCGTGATGAAGAAATCCGCCGATTAATTGAGATTATTTCCCGTAAAACTAAAAATAATCCAGTATTAATTGGCGAGCCAGGTGTTGGCAAAACGGCAATTGTGGAAGGTTTAGCCCAACGAATTGTCAATAATGATGTACCTGATAATTTAAAGAATAAAGTTATTTTTGAATTATCATTACCATCATTAATTAGCGGTGCATCATACCAGGGACAGTTTGAAGAACGGCTTAATAATGTAATTAAACAAGTGAAGCAGTCTAACGGTAATATTATCCTTTTCATTGATGAGGTGCATCAGTTAGTCGGCACTGGCCGTACTGGTGGGGGTTCGATGGATGCTGCCAATATTTTTAAACCCATGATGGCTCGTGGTGAAGTAAAAATTATTGGAGCTACGACATTAAACGAATACCGCCAATACATTGAAAAAGACGCTGCACTAGAACGTCGTATGCAAAAAATATTTGTGAAGGAACCATCTAAGCAAGAAGCATTAACGATCATGCGGGGATTGAAAGAGAGATGAGAATTATTTCACCAAGTGAAGATTCATGATTCGGCATTAATTACGGCAGTTAACATGTCTGATCGTTATATTTCCGATCGCTATTTGCCAGATAAAGCGATCGATTTAATTGATGAGGCAGCCGCACGTGTGAAAACCGAAATGCACTCCTTACCAACTGAATTAGATCAAATCAATCGGGAAATTATTCATGTTGAAACCGAGCGAGCAGCCTTGCTAAATGAAACGGATGATAAATCGAAATCACGTTTAAAAACAATTGAAAAAGAATTAGATGAACTAAAAGAAGAACAAAAGAAGCGTAATACTGACTGAACCAAACAAAAAAATGAGCACCAAAAATTAATTGATTTTAAAAAAGAATTAGAATCTTCTCGACAAAAAATCGACCGCTTACAAAGCGAGGGGGAATTTGAGAAAGCTAGCAAACTTTTATATGTCGTGATCCCTGATTTACAACAGAAAATTAAAGATTATGAAAAAAAGATTCAAACAGAAGGTAAACAAATTATTCGAGATGCTGTTACTCCTAATGAAGTTGGGGAAGTGGTTTCACAAACAACTGGCATCCCTTTAAAGAAATTAATGAGTGAAGAACGAACGAAATTATTAAATTTACATCATGATTTAGAAGAACGCGTGAAGGGACAAAAGGAAGCCATTGATTTGGTGGCTCAAGCTGTTTTAAGAGGTCGAGCAGGGATTAATGACCCTAATCGTCCCATTGGTTCCTTTCTTTTTTTAGGACCAACAGGTGTTGGCAAAACGGAGTTAGCTAAAACTTTAGCTTACGAATTATTCGATAATGAGAAATCAATGGTACGATTTGATATGAGCGAATACATGGAAAAACATTCCGTTTCTAAATTAATCGGAGCTCCACCAGGGTACATCGGTTATGAGCAAGCTGGCGGATTAACTGAAGCGGTAAGACGAAGACCATATTCAGTGGTTTTATTTGATGAAATTGAAAAAGCACATAGTGATGTTTTAAACATCTTGTTACAAGTATTAGACGATGGACAATTAAAGGATTCGCAAGGGCGTTTAGTAAATTTTAAAAACACCATTATCATTATGACGACGAATTTAGGGCACCAAGAAATTCTCGATAATAAAAAAGAGCGAGCCCTAGTTGAACTAAAGAAATATTTAAAGCCAGAGTTCATTAATCGCATTGATGAAATTGTTATCTTTAATTCACTAGATGAAAAAGTGATTAATGAAATTATTTTAAAATTACTAAACGAATTATCAGATCGCTTAAAGGCTGAGGATATTTATGTACAATTTGAAGATTCATTATTGACTAAGATCCGTCAAGAAGGATATGACCCCACATATGGTGCAAGACCAATTAAACGTTATATTCAAAAACAGATTGAAAATTCTTTGGCTAATGAAATATTGGCGAATAATATTAAAAAAAATAAACCATATAAAGTTTATTTAGATAAAAATCATCGTGTTGCGGTAATGGAAGTGAAAAAGAATTAACTACATTCAGTTGGTTAAATTACCAGCGCCTAAATGTGTAGTAGTGCTGAGAACTTTGATTAGTGCTGCACTTGAAATTTCTTAAAAGTCATTCTTGACAACGGTTTAAACGTAAAATATTTTGCCACTATAATTTACTTATATGCGTAAATTTGAAACCGATGTTCAAAAACTGAAATATGATATTTTAGTTCAAGTCATTAGAGCTTTTGATCAGAATAAATTAGCGACGATTTATCATGATATTCCTAAAATTGTTTCGCCTGGTCCAGCACCCACTATGCGGTGCTGTATTTTTAAAGAACGTGCTATTGTGCAAGAACGTATTAATTTAATCATGGGTGGTGATAAACAAAAAAATCATGTTATTCAAATGATTGACATCGCTTGTGACGAGTGCCCTGTTGGTGGTATTTATGTCACACCTTCCTGCCGTGGTTGTTTGAGTCACCATTGTCGGGATGTTTGTCCTAAGGATGCCATCACCATAGTAGAACGTAAGGCTCTAATTGATAAAACCAAATGCATTGAATGTGGCTTGTGTGTGAAGGCCTGTCCATATCATGCGATTGTGAACCAAGTCAGACCATGTGTAGAAAGTTGTGGGCCCAAAGCTATTAGTATGACTAATTTGCGTAAAGCCACTATTGACGATGAAAAATGCATCGCCTGTGGTAGTTGTGTATATCGTTGCCCTTTTGGAGCATGTGTGGATCGTTCGTTCATTATCGATGCTATGAAAATGTTAAATGATAAGCAGGCCAATGTTTATGCTATTGTCGCTCCGTCTATTGTAGGTCAATTTGATTATGTTGATGTTGAACAATTAATTACTGGCATTAAACAATTAGGATTTAAAAGAGTGGTTGAAGTAGCTTTAGGGGCAGATTCGATTCTTCAAGCTGAGGCGGATGAATGACTCAAAAAAGGAATATTGACCTCTTCTTGTTGTCCGTCATTCAAATTTTTTGTACGTAAAAATTTTCCAACTTTAAGTAAATATATTTCCGAAAGCGATTCGCCAATGTTGGCCACTGGTAAATTAATTAAGGCAAAAGATCAACAAGCCAAAGTAATTTTTATCGGTCCATGCGCTTCGAAAAAAACTGAATTTCAATTACCATCTGTGAAACCATACATTGATTGCGTTATTTCTTTTGAAGAGTTACAAGCTTTATTTGATGCTCGGGAAATCCACTTACACGATGCTCCACCAACAATATTAAGTGACGCTTCATTTTATGGTCGTATTTTTGCAAAAAGTGGTGGGATTCTAGCTGGTGTAAAAAATTTAGTTGAAAAAACTGGGAACCAAAATTTCCGCGGTGTTGCTATGAATGGAATTAAAGAATGTGATAAATGAATGAAAGCATTGATGACTAATAAATTAGTACAAAACTTTTTTGAAGGAATGGCTTGCAAAGGTGGTTGCTTAAATGGACCATTGGGTTTACGACATAATGAACAAACACTAATCAATATTGATGCTTTCGGTGAACGTGCTAAATGTGATAATCCTAATGTTTCGGTAGATAGATTTAATGAAAGTATGTCCAAAAAATAAAAAACTTAGGGAAGGTTTTCCCCAAGTTTTTCTGGTGCCGACTATCGGAATCGAACCAACAACCTACTGATTACAAGTCAGTTGCTCTGCCTGTTGAGCTAAGTCGGCTTGCGTGAATTATATTAATTTATCGAGAGCTTAACCAATATAATACTTTCGTAATTGAATAAATTATTCATGAATTATAGATGTATATCTTAAGGAGAAAAAATGCTACAAAATAAAAAAAGAATAGGTTTCATTCTTGTCGGCATAATTTATGCTTCGTTGTTAGTAGCATTTCTAATAACGGCAATTGTTGGTTTAGACAAATCATTGGCATGAATAATTAATCAAACAGATGATTCAACCACTACTTTTCACATTAGTTTATGACAAATAATCATTAAACAGACAGAAGGTTCTCCCTCAACTGAAACTATTTTAAACCCCGCCGCCATCGTTTCTTTGGTGTTCTTAGGAGTAGCATTTATTTCGTTTGTTATTGCGCTTATTGTTAACAAATGACAATTCAATTTAATTTATGTAATTTTAACCTTAGTATTAGCGACGGGTGTCGTGATTGCGATTATGAGCTCCAAACCAAAAATTTCTTATACCGACGAAACTAATTTTGGTTATTTATTTGTCGACGATAATGACCCAGCTCACTTAAACTTTAGTATAGCTGGTTACGTCATGATTGGTGTAACTGCGGCCGTTGGTGTTTCGTATGTATTGCTAGGATGTCTATGAGTGAAAGCCGTGCTTTTAAATAAAAGCGTTAAAAAATAATTCTCTCAAATTTTAAAATATGGAAACACCTAACTTATCGTTAGGTGTTTTGTTATTAATGAACTGGGATCTTAATTAACTATGGTCTGTTAATAACCGTTAAGAACAATAAAATCGTATAACTTTTGTTATACTATAAGACGCTTAAAAATATAGGAGAATATTCATGGCTGAGAAAAGATATGTAAGATTAGAATGTACTATTTGTCATAGTATCAATTATTTGACAAAAAGAAACCCAAAATCTGCCCCTGAGAAATTAGAATTAAAAAAATATTGTAAGAAATGTCGTAAGGTTACTTTGCATAAAGAAACGAAAGCAAAATAACAATATGAATCAAAAACACCAAGCTATTTTTGATCTCATCAAAAAACATCAAGCCGATAATTTCGTTTCTACTTCATCGATAAATCGTAGTTGATTACTAGACAATAATACATCTGATTTTGCCATAATCATCGCGTTTAATCATAAAATTCATGTTTTTGTTGATGAACGTGATATTTCGAGTCTCAAAAAAATGCACCCAGAAGTTGTACCGCATTTATACAAAGATATAAATTCATGATTAGATTTTTATAAATCGCAAAAATTAAAGACTACATTATTTGAATCAAGCCTTATCACTTATGAACAATATCTTACTTACTTACAACCACTAAAAACTAAATTAGTACCTATCAATGGTGATGATTTAAGGATATGTAAAACTAAAGAAGAATTAACGAAATTACAGAAGGCAGCCGACATCATTTGCCAAGCGGTGGAACACTTGAAAAAATGAGTTAAAGTTGGTGTTACAGAAAAAGCGGTTGCTCAAGAACTTTATAAATTTGTTCTTAAAAAAGGGGCAACCAATGTATCTTTTCCAACCATTGTTTCTTTCGGAACTAATAGTGCTGATATTCATAGTATGCCTAGTAATCGTAAATTGAAAAAAGATGAAATTATTTTGGTAGATGCAGGATGTATTTACCAAGGTTATTGCTCGGATATTACTCGTGTATGATGCATAGGTAAATTAAATCCTACATTAACTAAAATGTATCGTACCGTTTTGGCTGCAAATAAAATGGGAATTAAATCTCTTAAGGCTAATGTAATTGGTTCTGATATTGATCTTGTTTGTCGTGAATACATTAAGAAAAATTGAAACCATTATGATATTCCCCATGGTGTCGGTCATGGTGTAGGTTTGTTAATTCATGAAAATCCTAGAATCAATAAAATTTACCACCATTCTTTACCAAA
>JAITJR010000028.1 GCA_031278855.1 Mycoplasmataceae bacterium
TACAACTGGCAATGCTGTAGATATTTCTTGGACACAAAATAATCCCGCGACACCAATTGATTTGAATTCTGCATTTAGTGGCACCAGCAATACTGTTAATTTAAACAGTGCCTACGGTATGTATCTAGCAACACAAAACCCCAACAATATTGCTTCATTAAAGGGTACTGCTAATCAAAAATCTTTATTACAGTGATTGGATAGTGGCAGTTTATACAATGATAATTTAGATATCAATCAAATCCAAATAGATACGACTACTAGTAGTAGCGGTTTACAATGAAATGCTACTGGCGATGATATTGATACTTATTCAGTGAACTTAATTCCTATTGCAAATTCAAACATGTATACTGGCTCAATTAAAGTTAAATTCAATGTGAGCCGAATTAATTTTTCTAGAGCGACTACGACGAGCATGGATGCATATTACGGAGGCTCTTTGCCAGAACAACCTAGTGATGCTGAAATTTTTGGTTGGTTTATAAACAATAACAGTAGTGTTTTTGGTACGACAACTAACATTACGCAAAATGATGTGGACTTCGGTTCGTATGCAAGCGAAAACCGTACACTAAGTGTTAAAGCAGGTAACGAATATTGAACTGGGAATAAAGCTATTACTTATAAAGTAGATCCTAGTCCGATTGATCTTGCTACGGCAGTTCCAACTGATGCACGGACATTATCGTTCATAAAAAAACCAACTTTTGCGGATTTTATGCATGCTTTAGATAGTAAATTATCAACAAGCATTATTTGAGATGCCATTACTTTACCATGTAATTGGAGCGAAATTACCACTTGAAATTCTTGGGCACAAGATGGGACTTACACATTGACAAGTGTAGCAGGAAATTTATATTACACTGGATCTGTTACCATTACATGAAGCACAGGGTATTAGTAAAATAAACACTTTTTAATAAACATGAAAAGGCATCGAAAAAAATTATTAAAAATTCTTTTACCGTTTTTGGTGTTATTGTTAGGCGGTGGTGGGTTTTGCGTTTATTGATTTGTAATTCGTAAATCTAACGATGAAATCAGTGTTAAATATAATGTGAAATATAAATCTATTAGTGCGATAAGCACTACCAACAATAGTACATCTT
This sequence comes from Mycoplasmataceae bacterium, assembly GCA_031278855.1. Classification (GTDB taxonomy): domain Bacteria; phylum Bacillota_I; class Bacilli_A; order Mycoplasmatales; family Mycoplasmoidaceae; genus Malacoplasma_A. The sequence goes on from JAITJR010000028.1 coordinate 1,116, forward strand.
TGACGGTTGAATATTCGGGCGTAAAGTGGAAAGACATTAGTTGAAAAGAATATTCAACTTTACCGTCTGAATATGAATGAGATCGTTTTTTAAAATTAGAAGGATTGCAAAATAAAGGTAATAATGCCACATCCGTTGACCTAACTATTTCTTTTCGAGATGATTTTGAACCACCAGGTAATTTAATTTCATTTAATTTCTGATTAATAGCAAAAGTTAGTAAATATGAATTTAAATCGCCTGAAATTAGTTGTTATTTTCGTCAGCGTGATATTAATAGTGATTTATTTACTCACACTATTCCTGAATTTTACTCGCCACCTAGTTCGTTAGATGTAATAAAAGCATTTTTTGCATTTAATAATGTTAACCCACAAGCTGATTGGGATCTTAGTAGTTGGGAAGAAGTAAGCCGATATGTAAGTGTCTCATTGAATGTTAATGGAGCACTGATGACTATTAATTCTAATCCGTTCTTTACTGGACAAACACAAATTTATTTTGCATACCCTCAAGGTAGGGACATTAATACTGTTATTACTAACAAGGACTTAGGCGAATTTATTAAGGAACCAAATCGACAAGATATTAGGTTATTAGTTCAAGCAAAAAATACTGCTCCGACATTGGGCGGTTGAGATTTGTTTTGATCAGAAATGGCATTAAGTGATCCCAATAATAATGTTTGTTACATTGTCTCTTTTGGACAAGATTATTACGGTTCGTTGGCGGTTCGATATGGAGTGATCTAAATATGGAAAAAAATAAATGTTCATCAAGATGAATTTGCACGATCATCGGTTTAACGGCTATCCCTATTTTGGTCACGCCAAATGTTTCTAACGGCAAATCGCTACAAGCATTAATTAATAATAATGCGATCAATAAAATTGACATCGGCAGTGTGATTCAGATCACTAATTTGAATACTTTTCACCAAGGGAAAAATGTTTCGCCTAGTATTAAAGATATTAATAATGCTTTGAAAGTATTAAATAATCCATCAGGTTCACAAGAAAATTGACACCCCAATCAATGAGTTTTCCATGATTTTACGACTGATGGAAATGGGAATGGTTCATGTCAGTTAGTGGTAGTTGCTTGATCACCTAATTACAATCAAGGGGCATTAACACTTAATTGGATACAAAGCGATATTAATCCTACCGCTGACCCCATTGCTGCTTATTTTAATACCGCAAATGAATATTACAATCTTTCCCTCGGTGTAGAAAAATATTTCCCTAATAATGATGCTACGATCACAGGGAATGATCTGCTGAAATATTTAGACGCTGATCCTTATCGAACTAACCTTGACATTAATCAATTAAATGTGACTGAACCAATATGATTGGACAACACGGATGCTAACAATGTAATTGATTGCTATTATGTTGATTTGACTCCCAAATCTGGGACTAATTTCTATGCTAATCAAAACGAACAATTTCGCATATATTTTAGTAAGCAAAGAATAAACTTATTAAGTGCAACCAACCCTAATTTTGTAAGAAATGTTGGGACATTTTATACTTTACCAGATAGTGGTGCTCAATTAAAAAGTAAATTAAAAGCTTTGAACCCAGACACTGTTTTTGATAGTATTTTCAATCGTGGCACATCGACTAATAATACGACTTGAGATTGGAACAATACGGCATCCACCACCAATCCACAATTTACATTTGTTGGTAATGAAGTCTTTACCACTAAATCAGGTGAAGTCCAACAAACCCAAAGTCCGATCAGTTTATCCATTGATTTTATTGATGTTGCGTTGGATACGATATTTTTGTCCATTGATCCAACTACCAATCTAGGTCTCGACCAAATTAACTATAAACCTAATCAATATGATATTCAAAATGCCTTAATGAATTATGGTGGTGCTGGTGGCAGTCCGATTGCTAATTTTCAATGGGATCAATTACAATATGACTTAAATTACGATGAAGATCAAAAAACTGGTACCGCTATTATTGTTCCTATTCCAACTTGTCTCCAATACTCTGGTAGGGTAATTGTTTCTTTTAATTGGGTTAATTAATCAAGGAGAATCATCATGAAAAAAAATAATAAAATAATCTTATCAACACTAACATCTTTAGTTGCCCCTTGTGCTTTTATAGGCGTGCTTTCTGTCGGTGATAATTTACGCACTGATGATAAGAAACCGACTAATCTTGTTGGTGTTGATAATACCATAAGCGAAGCAATTCCTATTACCAATCATATTACCGATAAGCGAAATATTGGTTCGTTTTGAACTGCTCCAACCGCTAATGATGTGATTAACAAAATTAACCAATTAAAAGGGCAAACTGGCATTAGTGCTGATTTAAAAATAAATGAAATTTATGTACAAACATTACCGACTCCTAGTGGAACTAGTAATGTGACAGCGGTTATTGGGGTTGCTGAGTGATCGGAATATTACCAAACAGATTCAACTACTAACGTAATTTACAACGTAAATCCCGAAACATTTAAAACAAATCTCAGCAATGTTGTAACTGGCGATAATCGTTGAGCATTACATACCGATGATGCTAATGTTTTTAATGATTTTCCGACCGCCGACCAATTGTGACCGTTAATTATGGCGAAAAATCCGAATCTTAATTGGAATCAATTGTATTTAGATATGTCTAATCAAAAGACGCAACAAGCGGGTGGTGGCTGTTATGTGTATTTAAAGCCGATAGCAGGTTCGACCCAATACACTGGTTCGGTTCAAATATTCTATGGCATCAATATTTTTCAATCAGCTGGTTTCACAGTAGTAGGTGATCCAACTGGATATACCACTGATGATGATAATGGGGTTTTAACATTTACTAAATCTGGGACTTATGAAGTATCTAACAATTATTTACCTGATAGCACTACTCAAATTAGTAAACATCGAATTGTAATAAATAATTGTGAGGTGGAAATTAAATTTAGTGGTGATATAACCATGAATAATGGCACCCCTATTTCGATGACAGGAACAAAACCAGTTACACATTTGTATTCTGATCAAGATGCGACGATTAATTGTACATCAACAAGCGGTCCTGGAATGGCAGTTTCGGGAGGACAAACTTTGATTTTAGATGGAGCTGGAACATACGCTACCGTTGGTGCCAGCATATCTCCTGGCATTGGTGCAAATGGAAGTTGGGGTGAAATTCAAATTATTGGCGACTGTTCAGTGACTGCTTCCCACCCTTCTTCAACCAATACTTATCCACTAGCATCAATTGGCGGCAAGAGTGGAACCATGGGTCAATCCAAAATATGGATTAATACTTCTGGTGTAATAAAAGCCTATGGAGTTGATGATTATTACACTCATGGTTGTGCGGCCATCGGTGCAGGAGCTAATAATAATGCTGGCGCCTGTTGAGGTACCATTATTATTGATAATGGTACAGTTTATGCGTATGGGTTAGGGCGCGGAGCAGGAATTGGAACCGGAACTAATTCGTATTCAAATGCAAGCGGTGTATTAAATATCGATTATGGTGTAATTGAAATTAATGGTGGCTCGGTTCATGCCGCTGGCGGTAACAAAGTCAATCGCGATCAAAATGCTTATGGTGCAGGGCTCGGTTTTGGGGCTTTAAGAGCAGTAAATGATGCCGAAATTACAGGAACATTTTCAATTGTTATTAACGGCGGAACGCATTACATTTCTGGATACGGCGGATGTGACGACATTGGTTTTGGTGTAAATATGAATTACACCAATAAAGAAGCAAAACGAGCTGAGTTCATCAAATATAATGGTGGTACCATTAATCCGTTTTCGTAATAACTTTTTAAAGAAATTATTAGTGAAATTAGAGCTGAAACAATTTATTTAGTAACTAACTTTGACCTCTCCTCCTACGTCTCCCTCACCACCATCGGCGACAACCCCATGACTAATGTAGCCAACCTCACCACCAACACAATCCATGTCGCCAAAACTGTTGAATCCAAAACAAAAAATCGGCGACAACATAAGTAATTGAAGTTTAGCAATCTAACTATTTTCAGTGAATAACTAGTTTGATCTTTTAGGTTGACAGTGTAATATGTATTCTTGGTCTATAATAGTGACATGGTTAAGTTTTTGAACCAGAGTGACAAACTAAAAGAAGCATGTGGGATTTTTGGTATTTTTTCTAAGCGTGCAATCGAAATACCTTCGTTAATATACTACGGGTTATTTTCTTTGCAACATCGTGGTCAAGAGGGCGTAGGCATCATCGTGGCTAATGGCAAAACGGTTGATCAATACAAGGACGTGGGTTCAGTAGGTGAAGTGTTTAATCGCGACATTCTTAATGATTTAAACAAAATCAAACCAACCATTGGGATTGGACATGTAAGGTATTCTACAGCTGGTAGTAAAGGGGTAGAAAATGTACAACCATTACTAACTAACACCCGCATTGGTTCGATTGCTACCGCACATAATGGTAATTTGATTAATGCTGAACTGATCCGTAATGATTTAGAACGACAGGGTTCTAATTTTTATACTTCGGTGGACTCCGAATCCATCATTAAGTTAATTTCCAAAAATTTAGCTACTAATGATTTAATTAGTGCGATTAAAAAAGCAGTTTCGGTCATTAAAGGTTCGTATAGTTTATTAATTATGGTTAAGGATAAACTAATTGGCTTACGAGATCCGTATGGAATTCGACCCTTATGTTTAGGTAAATTACCATCAGGAGCGTATGTACTTTCATCGGAATCTTGTGCTTTAGATGTGATTGGAGCCACTTTTATTCGTGATGTAAAAAAAGGTGAAATAGTTGTCATTAGTAAAGATGGGATTAAATCGGTGTTGTACAACAAAACACAACCGCAGCGAACTTGTTTGTTTGAATACGTTTATTTCGCTAGACCCGATAGTACGATCGATGGTGTCAATTGTTATTTATCACGGATTGAACAAGGTAAAAAGCTTTATGAACAACATCCGTTAGCAGCCGATATGATTATTTGTGCTCCTGACTCTGGGGAACATGCTGCTTTAGGCTATGCTCAAGCTAGTGGCATTCCCTACGGAGTAGGTTTAATTAAAAATCGTTATATTGCTAGAACTTTCATTAAGCCAACACAAGAATTACGTGAACGTTCCGTTTACATTAAACTAAATCCGTTAAAAATTAATGTAAAAGATAAAAGTATCGTCTTAATTGATGACTCGATTGTTCGAGGTACCACTTCGCATCATTTAATTAAAGCTTTAAAGAATGCTGGAGCTAAGAAAGTATACTTACTATCAGCTAGTCCCATGATTAAATGACCGTGTTTTTTAGGTGTGGATACACCTAATCGCAACCAACTAATTGCCGCAAAACATTCGTTGCCAGCAATGACTCGCATGATTGGTTGTGATTATTTAGGTTTTTTAAGTTTGAGTAATCTAGTCAAATGTTGTGGTGGAACTGCTAAATTTTGTAGTGGCTGTTTTGACGGGAAGTATCCTATTCGTAAACCAAGTTTAAAGAAATAATTTGGTTAAGCCATCAAGGGTTTAGTTAACGATTGTGTATTTTAATTTTCCGAGAACGGAAATACCATCAAATGGAGTCGTATGACTTTTAGATTTAAATTTGTTGGCATTAATTATTCATGTTTGCTTTAAATCAAAAATGGCTAAATTGGCTTTTTGGCCGATTTTAATTTCATGACTAGGAAGGTGAAACACTTTAGCAGGATTAATGGACATTAATTCAATTAATCTTTTAAAAGAAATTTTATGTGTTTTGACAAATTTGGTATAGATTAGACTGAAGGCAGTTTCTAATCCCACAATCCCATTTAGACTTTGGGCATAAGTAGTGTTTTTTTCTTGATAACTATGGGGAGCATGGTCGGTCGCAATCATGTCGATCGTATTATCCATCAAGGCACGACATAAGGCTTTTTGATCTTGATAACTTGCTAGCGGAGGGTTCATTTTATAAGCTCCATGATTTTGTACATCAGTTTGATTTAACAACAAGTGATGTGGAGTAACTTCACAAGTAATTAATTTAGATTTATGTTGTTTAATTAGGTCAACGCTTTCTTTGGTCGAAACATGGCAAATATGTAATTGACATTTTGTTTTTTGTGCTAATTTTAAGTTCCGTGCGACTTCTTGATATTCTCGAGCATTACCAGTTTGGGTAATGTCTTCACAATGAGTAACAATTGGTTTACGGACTTTAGCACACATTCGCATCGCTTGTTCCATTAAGCTAGTTGATTGTACTCCCGCTCCATCATCACTAAATGCCAAACAATGTTGGGATAATAACGGAATGTTAACTAATGTTTTTCCTTTTTGTTTTTTGGTGATAGCGACATAGGGTACGACATGCACACAAGCGTCATGAACGATTTTTTTTTGCAGTTGGTTAAGCTTAGTTAAGTTATCAATTACAGGATTAGTATTAGGCATACAACAAATTGTTGTGTAACCGCCTGCTCGGGCGGCTGCACTACCAGTTTTGATTGTTTCTTTATATTCGTACCCAGGTTCACGTAGATGAACATGAACATCAATTAAACCTGGGATGATAACTAAACCATTGGCATCAATGCTTTGATCGTGTACTTCATGGTCTAGTTGTTTGGCTAACTTAATGATTTCACCGTGGTTAATAAAAATATCCAATTTACGAAATTTATTAGTCTGTCAAACACGACCGTTTTGGATTAATAGTTTCATACGATTATGGCTTAATCGCTCGCTCGATTACTGCCATCCGCACAAATACGCCATTTTGAATTTGTTTAAAAATCCGTGACTGACGACATTCAACGATTTCATCATCAATTTCTACATTCCGATTAACTGGGGCGGGATGAATAATAATGGCATGGGGTTTTAGTAATGTTAAACGTTGTTTGGTCAACCCGTATTGTTGGCGATATGTTTCGATTGTCAAAGACATTTTTTGGGGCAGTCGTTCGGTTTGAATTCTCAACATATTAATGACATCAGCTTGTTTTAGTCCTTGCTCAAAATCAATGTACTCATATTGGGGATCTTGGAATTCTTTTGGGGCTGATAGTAATACTTTCATTCCGAGTCGCTGCATTGTCATAATGTTAGAATGAGCGACACGTGAATGAGTAATGTCCCCAACGATTAGGACCGTTAAACCAGTGAATCGCTTAAATTCTTGTTGAATGGTTAATAAATCTAATAGGGTTTGGGTGGGATGATCTAACATACCATCACCAGCATTAATTAGCGGCACATCAAGATTACGTAATGCTTGGT
>JAITJR010000059.1 GCA_031278855.1 Mycoplasmataceae bacterium
TAGTTCAATCGTATGGAGATAAAAACATTTGAATACGACCATCGGCTGAGTAATAAAATTCTAAATTTCGGCCTAAAAGATAAGGATCAAGAGCCAAAGCATAATAATGAGTTGTAGATAGCTCCATTTTAAAATTGTACTTATACTCTCCATTAGTATTCTTCGTAAGAAGAAAATCATCATACGTAATAGTTGTTACTATTCCTCCATCACTTAAGTGTAAATCTAATTCTGCGGTTGTTTTATTTTTAATGTGTAATTCTACTCAGCTAATGGGCGCTACAAAAGGAACAGGAGAGAAATAACTAGAGAATAAAAACCCATTAATAAAGAATTGAAAATTCACATTTTTTTTAAGAAATTCATAATCAGTTTCATTTACTGTATTACTAAAAATATAAGCTTCCGAAACATCCTGTTTATGTTTCTGCAAATAGTTATCAACCTCACTGTAATTATTAAAAGTTCAATCTTTCTTTTCAGCACAACTAGTGGTTAAAGCAATTGGAATAACTACCCCAATTCCAGTTAGTATTAGTGTTGAAAAGCCTCATCATTTTTTTAGCTTCATATTTTCTTTTATTCCCCTATTTTTGAAAATTAATAACAAAAAACAAGAGTTCAAAGATGAACTCTTGTTTTTAGAAAAGAAGACAAAATGGTGCTTAGTGCACTAGCCGATCTGTCCCCCCCCTATGAAATTGCATGGGGAAGATTATATTCGTAGATTCAATAGCTTGATAAACTATTCACCAGCATATTTACTTAATTTTTTGATTCAACCATCCAATATTGTTCTAGCACGTTGATATGTTTCTGAAGCATATAGATCTATTCCTAGTAATTTAATAGTTTCAACTGGTGATCTTGATGAACCGCTAGATAAAAAATCGTAGTATTTTTTAATCATATCTTTATCATCGTGATAAATTTGATCAGCCACTAAAATAGCCACAATTTGACCAATGGCATATTTATAAACATAAAAATTACCAGCATAAAAATGAGGGATTCTTAAAATAGTAGACAAAGCATATGAGTATGGTTCCGTCTGCATATTTTTTTGTGCTTCTTTATCGATTCCTTGGTATTTTTCAATCATTTGTCGATAAATTTGTTTAATATTTTCTTTCGTAAATGGTTGAGATTGATTGATTAATTTATTTAACTCAAACTCGGTATGGCTAAAGATGATTTGACGTGTTACAGTAGAAAAAAAATTATCGATTGTTTCATTTAAAATCAATTTATTTAAATCAGCATTATCTTTGTACTTAGCTAATAAATAATAGGACAATAGCATTTCATTCACGATGGAAGCTACTTCGGCATAAAAAATGGCAACTTCATGATAGATCTTTTGCTTTTTATTAATGTAATAAGAATTTAATGAATGTCCTAATTCGTGTGCGATGGTATACACCGAACGAATGGTACGATCAAAGTTCATGGATATGTAATATTTATCTAATCCTTTGGTGCCACCAATGGAATAGGCACCTTGTTGTTTACCTGGCTTTGGTAATCAGGATATTCAATGCTGGTCAAAAGCTTTTTTCACATTTTCAATGTACTCATCACCAAACGGTTTGAAAGATTCTAAAATAATTTCTTTAGTTTGTTCAATAGTAAAATTAATATCTTGTGTAGCTAAATCAACAGTTTTATCTCAAGGTTCAAGCTTGTTTAATTTCAGTTGTTTCTTTAATATTTTTTGGAACACCTGGCGATAATTTAAAGCACTACTTTTAAATAATTCAGAATACTTGTATAAATTAGTAATTAATTCGTTGTTGATTTCATCAGCAAACGAGACGGCAGATACATAATCTGGAAATTTATGTATTTTACTAATGGTGTTTAACATTAAGTAGTTGTAATATAACGTTTGGGTGAAAGTATTTTCGTAATTACTATATGCTTGATGAAAATTAATTCAAGTAGTTTTACGTAAATTACGATCTTTACTTTTTAAGTGATAAGTCACATCGGCGATAGTTTTTAACGGAATTCGCTTACCCTTAGCATCAACGGCATCTTTAAATTTGATTTCCGTATCATTAAGTGTAGAAAAAATAGTTGCAAATCCGCCGTTAATAATACCCATGGTTGATAGTATTTTTTGTTCATTATCAGCAAGAATATGAGGTTTATCACGCCAAATTAATTGAAACTCGCGTCAGTATTCGCTTATTTGAGTATCTTTTAAAAATGCATTAATTTTCGCTTCATTTTTAATAACTTTTAGATTGTAATCAGAAAGTTGTACATGAAATTTATTACTACTAATATTAAGTTTTTGCGATCAATCAATTCATTTCGGCGCTGCTTGATCTTCATTGTAGTTATTACTTACATAATTATGGAGGCGATTACCAATAATTTCATATTCTTCGTGCAATTTCAATCATTTCTTGAAAGAACTTAAATCGTTGGCAAAACGAGGATATAGGTTAAGTATTTGTTTTTGCTTATTCAACCATAATTCATATAGTTGTTCTAGAGTACCTCCACCTAAAAGTACCTCTAAATCTCATGTATATTTTTGTTTATCTAATTTCATATGTCGTAATCCAATAGAATGATTGTAAATTAAAAACTGTAAATATTAAATATTTATGGGTAGTTATTCATCACCACCTGTATGTACTTCAATAATTTTTAATTCAAACTTTTGCAACTATAATTCCTGACTTTCGCAGTTAAAAACCCGAAAAACACTGATTTAGCATTGAAAAATCAGCCTTTTTTCATAAAAAAAATTCTGAGTAAAATGTAGTATTGTATATAAATATATAGTAATAGTGAGTTAATTTAAACCGCAATTTAAATGGCTTAGCCCTAAACCAGTAATACAGCGTTTAGGGCTTTTTTATTTTAATTACCACAAAGAATTAAAACATTGGAATTATAGGAACAATATTGGCATGAATAAATTATTTTTGATAAGTGAATTTTGAGTACACCAACCGCTTTCGTTAATTGACAGCAAAGAATACATTATGAGACGATGTGGCTTGAAATTTTTGACGTTCGAAGAGGATGCAGATGTATATAGAGCTTTCATGGCATTCAAGCGAGAACATAGAGTTTTTTTGTATCTGGGCAAGAAAGAGTATCTAGTTCGAAAGGCAACATTCTGAGAAGACATTTGTAAGAAGGTTGATCTTGTGGCACACAAAAATGGCAAAATGTATTACATCCAAGTCAAATCGAACTCAGATTTTTTAGAGCCTAAAGAGATCAGCGAATTTAATATTTTTTGTCGTAATAAAAACGCAACTGGAATATACGCAATAGTAAGTCGCAATAGAATTATGTTTCGCAAAATTATTGGGGGAAAGTAGTTATGCATATGGTCTTGCCATTATTAGTAATTATATTTAGGTTGATGCCGATTAATTTGAGTGTGTTCGCTTCGGCGATACTCTACGTATCTTACTCAGTTCACACACTCAAATTAATCGTTCTATACCATAGATTTACACAAATGTCAAGACCATACTTATATAGTCAAACACTATTACTATATACACAGTTATATTAAAAGTATGCCTTAAATTAGCACTCTATATGGTTGAGTGCTAAGAAAAAAAATAGGGGACACATCATTTAATGGGAGAAATAAAAAAATGAAAACAATTAGATTAAGAGTAAACAAAACTAGTGGGGTGTGTGGCTACAAAAGATTTCAAGTATGAATTAATCATGACATTTTTATCGAAACAGATAGTGTAGTCATTACTCATTTTCCTGCATTAGAAAATGAGTGAGAGTACGAAATGGAACTTCATAAAGAAGGTGACTTTGTCGGGAGAATTAATATTTCGGCTGATGAATATAACTCTATTACATATGAAAAGAACATAAACTGTGAAACGTTTGCCGATGACAAAACTTATTATTCAATTGACATGGAGATGTTAAAAAAACAGCAAGAATTATTATGGCAAAAAATAAAAAGATAAACGCTTATAACGTTTCAAGCAAAAGAAAAAAGCAAAAGAAGCAGGAAAAAGGATGAATATATGGCATGCAATAATAGTTTAAATTTACCAGTAAAGAAAAAATATTTTGATGCTATCGTTAATGGCACTAAAAAAATTGAAATACGTTGTGCAAGTCATTTAGCAGGACCACGTCGTTTGTGTTGCGTTGAAACAAACGAGACTGTATGAGTTGAATTAGGTTTACCAAACGAATTGCTACGAACAGACATTATTAATTTTGCAAAAAACGAACCTTGGTGGGATGAATTTTGTTTTTCATACACATCGTTTCA
>JAITJR010000094.1 GCA_031278855.1 Mycoplasmataceae bacterium
GTAACTATTCACCGACGCGTACGTGCACATACATGCGACTATATTTAGCAGAGCTAAATAAAAATCAAATATCGATTGTATTGGGAAAATTTCAAGGTGGTGAATTTGTTGGTTTTATCAGTTTTTATAAATCCGAAAAACAATTGATATTTATAAAGTAAATATAAGAATATTATTCCCTCGGTGAATAGTTACAAAGTATCTTTGAAAGATTAAAAAAGTGTTTGAAATATTGTCAGTTTTATTTTTGAGAATTCATAAAAATAATAACTATATACTAACATAGCAACAAATAGTAATTATTTGTTGTTTAAAGTCAACTCATTCTCGTATATAATCTTTGCTACTTTTAACATATAGAAAGCGTGGTGAGTAATTAATGCCTAAAGTTGTTGTGAAAAATGGCGAACTAAATGAAGCCTTAAAACGTTTTTCACGAATTACTGCTGAAACTCGTAGAGTAGCTAAACGACACGAGTACTATCTTCGCCCAGGATTACGAGCTAAAGAAAAATCGAAAGAAGCACGTAAATTTCAAAAGAAAATTCGTCAAACTAAATCTCACTAAATTAGTTTTTTTGGGTTAATGATAAATTGAACATTTTTTATATACCCTTGAAATTCAGTTAAAAAAACTTCTTTAACCCCTTGATCAAAAGTCATACTGAAAGATGCACATCCCACACAAGCACCAGAGATTGATAGTTTTAGTATGCCATCTTTAAAACTAACAAATGATAAATCTCCACCGTCATTATTGATAAATACACGGAGTGATTCCACTGTATCATGAATTTGTTTTAATAATTCACTTTGTGATAATTTGTTTGCCATTGTTTGTCATTATATAATAATTCATGTTGGTAAGTAATGATTGACATTAATAAAATTGTAAAAGCTAAAGTTATGAGAATTGAACCCACTTTTGTCATTGTAAATTTTAATGAGCATCATGGTATATGTCATATTTCTGAAATTAGCGACTATCATGTAAGTAATATTGAACGATACATGAAATTAGGTGAGTTTTATTCATTTTTATTAATAGAAAGCGATGAAATTACCAACAAATATCGCCTTTCTTTTAAACAAATTCGTCCCAAATTATTAAAACACCATCGTGAGATTATTCACTCTTTTTCTGGTTTTAAAAATTTGTATGCCGCTACTTTAAAAGCATTAGAAAACGAACCAATGCACTCTTAGCTCAATTGAATAGAGCATCTGACTTCGGATCAGAAGGTTAGGGGTTTAACTCCCTTAGAGTGCGCCAAAAATAATTAACTATTTGCCGAGAAAGTCAATCGACTTTTTAAAATCTTAAAACCAATAAAACTATTATTGAATGTGATTATGTATAATGGCATAGCACAACGGATCTAGGAGAATACTAATAATGAAAAAAAGAATACTTACTACTATTGGTTTCGGATTATTAACTACTGGGGGGGGTGCTTCAATTGTTAGTTTAAATCTTTCTTCGTGTTCTTCAACGATCACCATCACAAGTTACAATGCATCTACTCCTGCAAGTTCGATTGCACAAGCTTCTTGCTCGTATTCAAGCAAAGATGTTGAAAAGGATGATGCATGAAAAGTAGGTGTCACATATGAATACACATTCATCGGAATTAACGCACAAAACGGTAAAACCGTTCACTTAGGTGATGAAGATGGTAATTTTGTATTTAATTTTTATACTAATGGAAGTGTAAGTACTAATCCTGGGGATTATTTTGACATAACAGTTAAGAATAATAAAATGACTTTTCACATAAAGAAAAGTATCGAAAAAAACTCATATATTTCTTGATCCGCACATAACGGTAGCACCCAACAATCATGAATTATTAATGGCAGTACATTAATTCCTCTAGATTGAGCATATTTATCCTTGGGCGGAAGGTAATTTTAATAGCAACTCAAGAAAATTACAACTCCCGATCTCTATTGCCCGAACTCTATTGCAACATAGTTCGTCTTATATAACGAACTATGTTTATAATTACCGAACCATATAACAATGAAGCAATTTGATACTGAAAAAATTTTAAATGAATTACGTCATAAAATAACTAGTGATTTAAATGAAACACAGATCATTGAGTTACGTAATTCTTATATTAATAAATATGTCAACCCTATTTATCAAGAATTAAAAATAGCTCCTAATGCTGAAAAAAGGGAAATTGGTAATTTTGTTAACATTTTTAAAACTCAGATTTATGAGTTAATTAACACTGCCCTAACTAAAATTAGGCAAGAACAAGAGAACAAATTACATAAAGTTGATTACGATGTTAGTATTGACAATGTTAATTTAATTAAGGGTGGCTTGACTCCTATTTCACTAGTTACCAATGATATTTTGACATTTTTTCAAAAATTGGATTTTCAAATAATAGAAGGTGATGAAGTGACATTGACAAAATTTAATTTTGACAATCTTAACATTGATATACATCATCCATCCCGAAGCTACCAAGATTCATTTTTTATTAATGCCACAACAATGTTACGCACTCATTGTACTGCTAATACAGCTGAAGCATTGTACAATAATCAAAATAGCGATATTCGTGTCATCACATTCGGGAATGTTTATCGTAATGATGAAGATGATGCTACCCATAGTCATCAGTTCAACCAAGTTGATATTATTTGAGCTAGAAATAATTTAAATTTGAAAAATTTAAAATGACTAATAAGTAGTTTATTAAAACATTTACTTGGCGAAAAAACGCAAACTAGATTTCGCTTATCTCATTTTCCTTTCACAGAACCATCATTTGAAGTAGATGTAATGTGTATTAATTGTCATGGTAAAGGTTGTTCAATGTGTAAGAACACTGGTTGAATCGAAATTTTGGGGGCGGGAATGTTCCATGAAAATGTAATGAAAGCAGCTAATGTTAACATCAAAACTGCCTTAGCTGCTGGTATTGGAATCGATCGATTAGTCATCCTAAAGTATGGCTTTAACGATATTCGTGATTTGTATAGCAACGATTTTCGCATTTTAAACCAATTTAAGAAGGTTAGCTAATTATGTTAGTAAGTAAATATTTAATTGGTAAATTCCTACCCAAAATTCATGAAATTGATATTCAACAATTTATTAACGCTTGTGGTGCTATTGGGATTGAAGTTGAAGGCGTTTATACCCATCCCAAAACGAATAATTTGGTTATTGGCGAAATCATCAAAGTAGATCGTCATCCGAATGCTGATAAATTACATGTATGTCAAGTTAAAATTGATCAAACTAATAAAGTTAACACCATAATTTGTGGTGCTCCTAATGTTGTTGCCCAAAAAAAAGTAATTGTTGCTCTTCACGGAGCTAAATTACATAACGGAAATATAATTCAAGACAAAGAATTACGTGGGATATTGTCACAAGGAATGATTTGTGCATACAGTGAATTAACACCTCATCATAATTTTCAAAGTGACGAAGATAAAAATGGTGTCATTCTTTTAAATGACGGCATTGTCGGTGATCAAGAAATTGAAAAATATGTTGGTTTAAATGATGTGATTTATGATTTAAGTGTTCCATCTAATCGTAATGATTTAAACGGTATACTCTCACTATGCCAAGAATTATCTGGTTTTTTTAAATGAAATTATGTTTTACCTAAAATCAGTGATTTTAAAGGTAACTTTAATGAACCTGTTTCTTTAAGTTATGATGAACGCATTTGTAATGGATTTGCTATTATCAAAATCAAAGATATCCCCAAAAGCAGTTCCCCTTGATTGTTAAAGTCTCTATTAATGAATAATGGTGTCAAACCAATTAATAGCACTTTAGATCAGCTAGCTTACTTGACATTGTTAACTAACATCCCTACCGCCATTTATGATGCTAATAAAGTTACTTCTTCATTTAATGTTACTTATGCTAATAACGGAGAAAAATTAATTGGTTTTGATAATAAATCTACTAAGTTAATTAACTCCGACATAGTCATCAAATCCGACGATAAAACAATCGGTTTAGCTGGCATTATGGGGGCAAAAGAATTTGGTTTATCATCACAAACAAGGGACATATATGTAGAAGTAGCTAACTTTAATTTCATCAATGTACGTAATTCAGCGCTTCGCTTAAATTTACTAACTGATGCTGCCAAACGTTTTGCGAAAGTCACCTCAATTTATTTAAATAAATTAATGCTTAATTTGATTTATGAACAATTTAATAACTTACAAATTAGCTATCCCATCGCGCAATTTAAAACCCAACCAGAAGTCCAAATTGATGTTGATTATGATTTTATTAATAAATTTATCGGAGTAAATTTAACTATTGATGTAATTCAAGCAAATCTCAAATATTATGGCTTTGAGTTTAACAACGATAAATGCATCGTTCCTTCCCATCGTTTAGATGTGATTTCAACGCAAGATATTAGTGAAGAAATTTTGAAATTTATTAACATTAATGATCTGTCGTCAACACCTGTGATTGGCGAGATAAATAGCACTCAAGCCAATCAAAGTTATGGTTTAATATCAAAATTAAAATCTCTATTAAATAATAATTATTTTACGGAAGTTAAAACTTACAATTTGACTAGCGAAACTAATTTAAATGAAATGAATATTTTTAAATATACACAATTCATCAAAATTGAAAATGCTCATCATAGTTCACGAGCGTTTTTAAGAACTAACTTGATCAATGAATTATTGAAAGTGTACCAATTGAATAATTCTTACAAAACAAAATTAGAGCCTATTTTTGAGCTTCAAAAAATTTACTCAGATAATTCTGTTCGTCTTAATTTAACCGCTCTAACAACTAGCACCATATTCTTAGATCGAATTACAGGATCGCAAATTACTATGAATGTCAATAGTTTGAAAGGTATAGCTAACTGCATTGCTAATTTATTCAACGCTAAATTTGAATATTTTATTACAAGCGAATCTGACACATTTTACAACAATGAATTATTGGCGATTCAATGTAACGGTAAATTAATCGGGTACATCGGTTTAATTAAATCATCTAAACTTAAAAATTATGATTTGCAAAGTGAGTCTATATACTGTTTAACAATTAATCTAGAAACACTTCTTAACTTGTATGTTGCTCCTACCATTCATTTCAGTTCTGTTAGTAATCTCATGCCTATTTACAAAGATATTTCGTTTATCATTCACCCACTAGAAAAAATCAATAATTTATTGACAGCTCTTAGTACATTGGATTTTGTTGAATCATATGAATTTATTGATCGTTATACAATTGATGATGAACAAATTTCATACACACTACGTTTTCGATTTAATAACATTAAAGATTTAAGTAGCCATATAATTGATAAATATCGCACCGAAATTGAAAAACAAATTATTGAAAATCACGCCAAGATAAGAAAGTAATATATAATTAACCGTAATATATTGAATGGAGTTATTTTATGTCAAAAGCGAGTGTAAACCAAGAAAGTTGTATCGGATGCGGTGTTTGCGAAGCTAGTTGCCCAATGGGGGCAATTAAATTAACTGATGGTAAAGCAATTATTGATATTAACAAATGTACCGGATGTGGTGCTTGTGTCGGTAGTTGTCCTGTTAGTGCAATTAAAAACTAATTAAATAAAAACAATGTGTGATTACGATTTGTCGGCATTAGACGTTGTTTTTTTATTTTTCTTCAAAATCTATAATTCATGCAAGCAAGAAAGAATAATTATTAAAATGACCGTAACAACAGCTATACAAAAAACCAACCAATAAAATCAATGCTTTTCATAAAATTTTTCTCTTAATTTTTGTTCTTGCACATTGAAGGCATTACTTAATTGCAAAGTACGCTCGTTCTTAGGTTTTAATAATTTCGCAAATGCGGCCTTTGGTTTATTGTCCACATAATTTTTCAAATCGTCTATTATTTGATTAATTGATTGATAGCGAAATTTTAGATCGCTTTCTTTCGAGGCAATACAACGGAAAATGATGTTCTCAATTGCCACAGATATATCAGGATTGATATCGCTAATGCACATCATATCATATTTTAATGGTAAATCAATTATGCCTGGATCGCTTTCAGTTGTTGATTTGAATGGTTTTTCCCCCATAAGCATTTCGTAAAAAATAATACCGAGTGGAAAAAAATCAAATTGAATACTAATGAACTTATCACGCTGATTTTTAGACAGACGAGACATTCTTTTAAGATCAGGCGAAATATACGGATACGTTCCAAATATCGATTCTTCATTTGTAATGATTTTTTTATCATCACTAAAAGCAGACTCAATTACTACTGATGAAATACCAAAATCAATAATTTTAGCATGTGCTAAATCTTTGGTCAACATAATATTTTCAGGTTTTTAATCACGATGAATAATTTTTTCATTAAAACTATGTAGTTCTTTAATACCCTCTAAAATTTGTGAAAAATAAAATATACTTTCTTTTAAATTTAAACTACCAACCTTTTCAAGGTGTTGGTGCAACGAAATACCATCAATATATTCCATCACAATGATAATTGTATTCCCATTATTCATTTTGGCTACTTCATAAGTATTAACAATATTTTTTTTGTTGGATACTCTTTGACTAGTTACGCACTCATCGTGAATCTTAATTCAATCAGCATCCTTTCAAGTTTCATCACGATTAACTACTTTAATCGCAACAAATTTGTCCTTAACAACTAAAAAATTATCATCTTTGATGGTGGTGTCGGATGCTTTATAAACTACCGATGACATTCCACCTGCACCTAAGCGATTAATAATTAGGTACTTATTTAGAACGATATCATTTGGTTTAAACTGAATTTTAGCAATTTTTGCTTCAGAATTATTGCTTGATGTCTCCATTAACAGTCTCCATAACTATACAAGTTAAATTATCATTGCTTTTATTGCCCAATGCAATCTGAATTAAATTTTTGGCAATCGTATTGAAATTATTCGTGTTATTCTTCATTACATTATTAATGTCACTTAATTTTAAATAATGATAAACTCCGTCTGTTGCTTGAAACAAAACATCTCCCAACTCAATTTCAAACACAAATTTATCATAATCGTTGTGAATGTTACTACCACTCTCTAGACACTTGGTCAGTGCTAACAATTGATTACGATGTTGTACACAAAGCGTATTAATGTCAATTGTTTTATCCTTTTCGGCTAAATCCATGAAATGATTGTAAAGATTATGATCGCGAGTAATTTGAGTTCAACTATTATTAATCAAAGAAAAATGATATAAACGCGAGTCACCAAGATTGTAAGTAGTCACTTTATTATTATCAATGAAAGTCACTACTAATGTTGTACCAATTTTACGTCCGTTTAATTTTTTGTTGGCAACATCAGTAATATTGTTGTAAGAGCTTTTCAAGCACTTGTTAAAAAAACGGTCAATGTTAAAAATTTTAGAGTGCTTTGTAAAATTCTTTCTAAAGACATCTACTGCAATGAAAGAAGCTATTTGACTATCATCTTGAGACCCAATTCCATCACAAATTACCATAAGGCATTGATTATTCCCATTTAAACCAACCCAACTAGCATCTTCATTAATTTCACGAAGACCACGATTGGTGGAAATTGAATAATTAAACAAAAGATTTGACGACATTTCGTACCAATTATACTTTGCAGCTTTACTGATCTTATAAATTTGACAAAAATTTGATCCGAAATTAATATCCTTCTGTTAGAAAATACTGAAATTAAATATACAAAAATTCATAATGAAATCTCTATGATTATAATTAGGAATTAATATGGATTACAAAAGTACATTAAATATTCTCAAAACCGATTTTGAAATGAAAGCTAATCTTAACCAAAAAGAACCTGAATTTCAAAAAACATGAATTGACAAAAATATCTACCAAAAAGTTTTAAATAAAAATAAAGATGGTAAATTATGAACACTACATGATGGGCCACCTTATGCTAATGGTAATATTCATGTTGGTCATGCTCTCAATAAAATTATTAAAGATTTTATTGTGCGTTATCGTAATATGCAAGGTTATTATTCCAACTACATCGCTGGTTGAGATACACATGGTTTACCAATCGAACATGCATTAATAGCAACTGGACAAAATCGTGATCCGAAATTAAGCTTAGTGCAAAAACGAAATAACTGCCGTGATTTTGCCACTAAATTTATTGAATTGCAAAAGCAACAATTCGCTCGACTTGGACTATTAACTGATTTTAGCGAAATCTATGTCACCTATGATAACGACTATGAAAATCGTCAGTTGAAATTATTGCTTTCCGCTTTCGAACAAAAATTAATTTATCGTAGTTTAAAGCCTGTATATTGATCATGATCTAGTCAATCAGCTCTAGCTGATGCCGAGGTGGAATATCGCGATGTAAAATCTCCGAGTATTTACGTCGCATTTAAAGTAATTGATGGGAAAGGTGTTTTAAATCAGAATGATCAGATTATTATTTGAACTACCACGCCATGGACTATTCCTAGTAATTTAGCAATTGCAGTTAATCCTAAATTTACTTATGTAAGAGTTCAAGTTGATAATTATTACTATGTTGTTTCACAAGAACGTTTGTCTGCTATCAAAACATTATTAGATTGAAAATCTTGCCAAGTTATTAAAGAAATAAAAGGCGAAACATTAGAGCACATCACTTATCAGCACCCACTTTATCCTAGAACATCTCCTATTATTTTAGCCACTTATGTTTCTAACGAAGACGGCACTGGTTTAGTTCATAATGCTCCAGATTTTGGTGAAGAAGATTATTTGGCGTGCAAAAAATACGAAATCCATCCATTTTCACCAATTGACAATTATGGTAAATTCACCGAAAGTATCAACGATTTAGATTTAATCAATCTATTTTATGATGATGCTAATAAGATAATTACAGAAAAATTACAAAAAATAGGTGCATTGCTAAAATTAAGTTTTGTAACCCATAGTGCTGCACATGATTGAAGAACAAAAAAACCAATTATCTATCGTGCTACCAAACAATGATTCATTGATATTAAAAAAATCCAACCACAAATTTTTAAAGCATTAGAAAATGTTAAATTTAATAACGAACAAAATCGTCGTCATATCGTTGATATGATGAAAAATCGAGCGGAATGATGTATTAGCCGTCAACGAGTGTGGGGCGTTCCGATTCCAATTATTTTTGATGAATATGACGAACCGATCATGGATTATGAACTAATCAAAAATATCATCAATATCCTAAGTAAAGAAGGTACAAATGTTTGATTTGATAAACCTGTAGAGTATTTTCTTACCGAACATTATAAAAATAAAAACAACTATCGCAAAGAAACAGATATCATGGATGTGTGGTTTGATTCTGGTACTTCTTTTACTCTATTAACTAATCGACAACTTAATTATCCAGCTGATTTATATTTTGAAGGAAACGATCAATATCGAGGGTGATTTAACTCGTCCTTAATTAATAGTATTATTGCTAATAATCAAGCTCCTTATCGTATGTTATTAAGTCACGGTATGGTTTTAGATGAACAAGGTCGTAAAATGTCCAAATCAATTGGCAATGTGATTGACCCGTTAATTGTATGTAATAAATTTGGAGCTGATATATTAAGAATCTGAACCGCTAGTACTAACTACGAAGATGATGTAAAAATTTCTGATAATATTTTAACCCAAAATGCTGAAATATATCGTCGCATTCGTAACACTTTATTTCGCTTTTGTCTGGCTAATATTAGTGATTTTGACTACGAAAGTGAAATGAATTTAGATTTTGATGAAGTCGATAATTATGTTCTATGACAATTGCAACAAAATATTAAAAAAATTAATACTTACTACGAACAATATCACTTTAATGATATTATTAAAACTATTAACAACCATGTGATTGAATTATCCGCTTGATACTTTGATTTAATTAAAGATACTTTATATTGTGAAACTAAAAATGATCCTAAACGTCGTTGTGTGCAAACGGTTCTATTCACTATTTTAAAGTCATATTTAATTCTATTGACTCCAATCATTCCACATACATGTGAAGAAGTTTATAAATCGATGCATCTTTCGCCAAAATTAGAATCAATTTGTTTAGAAAAATGAGTCACTCAACTTGAGATTAAATTTGGTGATGTCATTTTAGAAAAATGATTGTATTTCAAACAAATCAAAGATAAAGCATATGCACAATTAGAAGTTTTACGAAACAAAAAAGAAATCAATAAAAATAACCAAGCTTATGTAGAACTAGCTTTCAATAATAAGTTCAATTTTAATGAAATAACTTTAGCAAAATATTTAAATGTTGCTCAAGTAAAATTTAACGATCAGAAATCAGATGACATCAAAATCATTGTAAAAGACGCTAAGTTACCAAGATGTGAGCGATGTTGAAATCATTATGAGCCACGCGAAATGCATGATCAGCATATATGTCAACGTTGCCATCGGGTAATTAGTAATAATTAAATTCAAGCACTATAATTTATTTTTATATGGTGTTTTGAACATATTTTCGGTTTTTATTCACAAGCTTAATGAAAAAGAAAAGCATTTGAATTTTTGGTTGTTTGTATTTATTGTTTTCTTTTTTATTATTGATAGTAGTTCCTTTAATTACTAAAAATAGTCCTTGACAGCTTTGACATAGTATCGCAACCAATCCACAAAACTTGTTATTATGCGTCGCTTCCATATTTGGGGCTATTATTTCCATTGCGATTTTTAAAGAATATCGCGATGATGGAACCGAACTTATCTTAGTAACCAAACCAATTAATCGGATTAAAGCCACGATTGCAAAATTCACACTTTTCTTTTTTTTTACTTTTGGTTTTGCCTTAATTAGTTTAATAAATGCTCCAATAACTTTTATCTTTAAAGATGTTACTGTAGATCAAGTTAATAGCTTGGTGTTTTCAATGATGTTTGCTAATTTTATCGTTTTAGTAATTTATGGTATGTTAGCAACTTTAATATCATTGTTTGCAAATAAAATTTGAACCATTCTAGGTAATGTGATTGTTGTTGTGTTATTAATGATCTTTTCAACTGTCAATGCATTAGTAATTAAAACTCCAGCTGCACTTGCTAAAACTGATAATCATGCAATTGTCAGCGTACAATATTTGGCAAATGACAATCAAACTCATTCTTTCGCCGCTTTGACACCAACTATTACTGCCGCTGGAAATGCAACTGATATCAGTTTCACTACCATTGAACAAGAAAAAGCGCAGTGACAAACATACCAAGCTAAATCATCAAGTGATTTAGCTAATTTTTTTGATTTAATGGGGCAATTTAATTTGCTCAATAACATGGGAGTACTTCAAGATGAATCTACTCAAGATGCAGGGCGCGGCTTTGGATCTAATCGTTTTTATAATTATCAACTAAAAGATAACATTTTAAAAGAAAGGGATGAATTTTTACCATCATATTATGTTGCCATGCCTTCAAATTTTGGTTCTGTTGGTAAGCTTGATTGAGATGATCCTAAAGAAGCTCTTGAAACTATTTTTTTAAAATACATCCACTTGATAACCGATCAATCCATTGTTATGATTGGACAGTCACAAGTTGATACATCATCATTGTTATCCACCATTGCGTTACAAAAATTTTACGTCGCACGCGGTAATAACGGTTGAAGTGGAACTAAGAATCATATGATTAATTATCGATATGCAGATTTAGTACCTAATGCCCAACAACAAGATGTATTTGACAAAATTATAGGGGCTATGCGAAAGGGAAATTACGAACCACAAGGTAACACGGACTACGATCCAGATGACATTCCTGATATTTCGTTTAACTTTGGTATTGGTTTAAAAGAAATAACTGATTTTTTAAATGGCCAAAATGAAGATGAACCAACTTGAGAAAGAAGTAGTGAAGTCGAGATATTAAAATCATTATGAAATCCTACGTTTATTGCGTCAAAGTTGGATAAACAAAGTAGTTACCTAGATGTATTAGACGAAACATCACTTCAAAATTGCAACGGAGGTCGTTCAACCCAAAATTTTATTCATGCTTGTTTAGTTGGTGCCAATAAAGGACTTACTAACTTAGAAGGAACTCTCTCTTCTACAGGTAATGGCAAATATAAAAATATTTTTTGAGATAGTACATTAACTTTTCCACAAGCTAATCAAGCTTTAATGAAAACAATCGCTATGTTTAAGTTATATGCATTCCAATATTTAACTAAATTTATCAGCGATCTGCATCAATATGCTAACAAGACATCTGTTCAAATTGGCACCCACACTTTTGACTCCCAACCCATTTTACCTTTAAATCCTAGTAATGATGGTAAATATAACATGGGTACCAATATTCCTGAAACGTCACTTCCTTGAGGAATTTTATCCATTATTGCTCCTAGTGCACAATATGATTTGAACGAACATGATCCTACTATTCCTTGACCTGATGATAATATTCGGTGGGCTAATGGAGCCTTCAATGAACCTTCTTACTTTACCGATCCCGATATATTAAGAGCCAGAGCTTTATTGAATTGAATAACGATGCAAGAAAATTATGGTTTTAATGACGCAGTACATTCTGGTTTAAGCGGTGATGATCCGAATAGTGCATTTGATGCGGATCAAAATTTCAATGCAAATTTAATCATCACTAAAACTAACTTTCCTCTCGTTTATGAATGTCTTGGTGCTACATATACCACACAACCTAAAATCCAATCATGAGAAATCATTGTGCTATGGACTTTAATTGGTATGATAATTACATCGCTTTCGTTTACCATCTATATAAGAACAGATTTTAAATAAAATATGAAAACCCAAAAATTAAGCAAGCACCAAAAATTAAAAAAACCTTTCTTCATCACTAACAAATATGATGAACATGACATTGCTGTATATCAAACATTAAAACCAGCTCCTATTTTATTTGTCAAAAATTTATCCAAAAAATATTTTGGCAAAAAAAAGTCAGCTATTGACAATCTCAATTTTAATGTTTATCCTGGCGAATTTCATGCTTTTATTGGGGCAAATGGAGCGGGTAAAACTACTACCATTAAATGTTTAATTGGAGCATATGCCAATTGAAATGGCACAATTCTAATTGATGGACATAAAAATAATAAGGAAGCTGCCAAGCGAAAATTAGGCTATATTCCAGAAAATGCGCGTTTCCCCGATAAATTATCGGCGGTTAAATATTTACAATGAATGACCATGCTTTCTGGTTTATCACGAAAAGACGCTAAACAATATGCCATTAATAAACTCAAATCTTTAAAAATGTGAAGTTTGCGTAATAAATCACCAAATAGCTTTTCTAGTGGGCAAAAGAAAAAAATATTATTGGCACAAGCACTAATCCACAATCCTGAAATCATTATTATGGATGAACCAGTTGCTAACCTTGATCCTAAAGCTAGAATTGAATTCTTCAATTTGTTAATGAATTTGCGAAAAGAAGGGAAAGCTATTTTTATTTCTTCACATGTGCTAGCAGAACTTGATTTATATGCTGATTCTGTTACCATTTTGGATGGAGGTCGAATTATCTATGATGGTGATAAAAAAACGTTAATGCAAAAATTTTCGCATCACCAATACGAAATTAACACCGAAAATAATTCAATTGCTAAAAAGTATTTACATGACCATCGCATTTCTTTCTCTTTAGCTACCGACAATGACGGAATCATCGTAAGTTTTAAAGATGATCAAATAGTGAAAAATTTTCAAAAGCAACTTTTGAATAGTGGTATCGGTTTTCATAAATTCGCTAAACTTGAGCCGACGCTTGACCAAGTTTACAATAAGTTAATCGTCAAGGGATCAGTCGACACACAAGAAGGTTAAAGATGCTAAATTATTTTTACTATCTACAACGCAGTGTTTTTAAACGAAAAGCCATTTGAATGTCAGCTGGTTTATATTGATTATATTTATTTCTCATATTAGTTTTTACTCCTCTAGTTGTCAAATTAGCACCAACTTCTTTGTGAAATAATGCCGTTTTTGATTTACAAAGTTTTTCGGTGTTAATAATTGCGATTATTTGTGCAATTTTAGCCGTAACTATTTTTCGAGAAAGTCGAGACGATGGTTCTGAATTAATTATCTTGTCTAAGGCGATTGCCCGATGAAAAATTATTACGATTAAATTCGTTTGCTTTCTTTTGACTATTTTTTTAATAACATTTCTGTCCATGATTATTATGTTAGCCGTTTTCTTTTTTGGAAAATATGATGCAGTTAATAATCCTAACGGCATAGTATATCAAGATGTGCTCGGCATGGAAATGGGACTATTGTTGGCTACGATTATTATCTCCTTATTCTTTGGATCAATTGCGATATTAATAAGTACCATCGCTTCTAAAATTATTATTATGATTTCCACTATTGGTGTAGCCATTGTATTCAATGTTATTTATATGCTTGTACCAATTCTAAGTATTACCCCAAACGAATACATTAATAATAATTATGCGGTGCAATTGACTAGTTCAAGATACGTTGGAATTGATGGACAAATGCATGATGCCGTGACTAGTAATCATGTGATTTATACCACGAATGATCATGATGATACTACTAATAACTGAAACACATTGCGATATATAAATAACGGTAGTGCTCATGCGACTGGAGCTATAATTTCATACATTAACATTGCTCAACAATTATCTAGTCTGTTCCATGCTTTTGACGGTTCAACCTCTTCGGAACATAGTGCTTACGGGACACAATTCAATCATCGCTATTGATTACCACAACAAAAAAGTATTTTTAGTAATCCTGATATAAATTCTCGTCCTTGAATCTATTGATATATCAACGAAACTGAAGGCATAAGAACCGTTCGATGATTTATTATTAGTGTCAATCTTGACGTCTTAGATATTTATGCTATTGTTGGTAGTACAGCAGACTCTTTTTTTTACACTAGACCAATCGATCGAAATCTTTTATCAATCACCACAACTAAGTTTTACGGCACCACCGATTTTATGAAATTTCCCAATCAATCAGCATATGAAAAAACTAGACAATATGTGGATTCATTAGAAAAATCTGACTTGAATAGCGACGGTGAATGATATGGATACAACAAAAATGCAGTTAGCGGTGTTGATCCATATGGTTCCAAGGGCTTTTTAAAATTAAGAGCACAATTTGCCCAGGATTTATTTGAAAATAAAGATACACTGATATATTACAATAATCCTGATTTCCCTTTGCCACACAAAGTTAGACCAAATGATATTAAATACAATGATGCCATGAATGCTGATTTTTTTACCATCTATTACATGCTTTTTCAAGACCTTGAAACTCAACTTTGAAAGGATATTGATCAAGCCTTAGAAAATTATTCTCCAAATTCAGGTTTACCTCCATTTAATACTTGAACAGATAAAAGTAGTGATCCAAACTCAATTGTAAAAAGATTAGCAGGGGATGATGAATTTATCGAAGATCCGTTTCTGCTTAGTTTAAGACAAGCAGAAAGTTCGTTAAATGGAAAATCTGAAGATGGTGAAATCATCAAAGAGCAATTGATATTTGATTATCGTAATCCTTCTTATGCTTTTAGCACCTTTAAAAGTGACACAAAAAACAATCAAAATTATGTTAATGCTAATTACATACTCCAAAAAACATATACATCTTATGATTCTTCTGATATTTTTAGTAGTACTTATGCCTATCAACAAAAAGCATATTACAATAGTGCAGATTTAACTATTGTTTGAGCTTGTTTCGCCCTAATCACATTTGGTATTACTGCTTTGATTTATGCACGCACTGATATTAAATAAATAATTAATGAGTGTATAAAAAGTCATTAAGTTTAATACCTAAAACATTTGCCATTTCCGCTTTTAATATGAAAATATTATGTGTGTGCTTAGGCAAGTGTAGGATATTATCGGGATTGACACGTGGCATTATTTTAACAACAGTATGAAAAATGTCAGTCGCGACCACATCAATTGACATATTAAATAAAAAAGTATCAAATTGTTGGATGTTTTGAATAAAAAAACATAAATCATTTTCCATGGCGGAAAATCCACCAATTTTTTCCAAATAATTATCGCTTTTACTTAATTTAATGATGCGGACATTGGTTTGCTGATGATTAATAGTTAACGGCCTTCTAAAATA
This sequence comes from Mycoplasmataceae bacterium, assembly GCA_031278855.1. GTDB lineage: Bacteria > Bacillota_I > Bacilli_A > Mycoplasmatales > Mycoplasmoidaceae > Malacoplasma_A. Next base: position 16,174 of record JAITJR010000094.1, read on the forward strand.
GATAGACTTACGTGCCATCACATTAGCATATATCTTTTTTAAATAGCGACGTTCCTTTTGATTTCAATACATTAAAGTATTATAGGTCTTAAGTTATAATCATCATATGTTAACTACTAAATTATTTGAGCGTCCGTCAAACGACTTTGAATATCTTGGCTATAAATTACGAATTAATTCAACTTTTTCAGCTCATAACTTGCTAAATATTTCACATAGGAAATTTAAAAAAATGTTTGAACCAAAATTTGAAAAACATTATTTGAGATATCGTTTTGAATTATTAAAACATTGAATTAGAGAAAACGAATTTTATAGTCAAGATTACATTAATCATCTTGATAAATTAATTCATAAAATGTATTTATCTTATGAATTAACTGCTTATGAACAAGAGTACATCAAACATTATCACGGCATTGTATTTGCCAAAATTCGTAACCTTAAAAGTTTAATTGTGGACTTTCCCACACAAAATGATGAGATTGTTTACTATAAGTATGAAAATACCAGTTTTTATCACATTGTGGGAGAGCAAATGATTCCGATTAAAAGAAATGGAGAATTATTTATCACTAGTAAAAAAATTCTACTCAGTCAAAACTTGGATGTTTTCCCTGTTGAATTTGATGACATTATTAACTACAAAGTATCACCATACGGATTACTAATAATGACTAAATACAATACATATGCTTTTAAGGCTTACGATGATTATTTAGCATATGTATCATTAGAGCGAGTCCTACGGTTAGAAAAAATCAATTTGTAACTATGTTGAACCAACAATTACAATTTAAATTAGCACGAATTCCCAAAAAACCTGGTGTTTATTTGTGAAAAAATAAATATGATCAAATAATTTATGTGGGAAAGGCAAAAAATTTATTTAATCGTACACACCAATATTTTAGCAATGCCCATAATGATAAAACTTCTTTATTAGTAAATCACATTGCTGACGTAGATTTTATTGTTGTAAATAACGAAATTGAAGCTTTAATTTTAGAAGCTAATCTAATTCATAAACATCATCCAAAATATAACATCCTGCTAAAAGATGGTTCTGGATATCCCTACATCCTATTAACTAATGAAACTCATCCGCGTTTACTATACACCAGGGACTATAAAAAAATTAAGGGTAAATATTATGGCCCATTTGCCACAAGTAAAAGCAATCGTTATGACACCTATAATTTATTACTAAAATTATTCCCCCTCCGAAAATGTAATTACATCCCTAAAACTAAATGTCTCTATTATGACATTGGTCAATGTTTTGGTCCATGCATTCGCCCCATTGACCAGAAATCATACCAACCAGTACTCCAAGAAATTGATAATTTTTTTAAAGGAAAACCCGCGAGTATTATTCAACGTTTAACACATTTAGAAAAACAAGCAGCAAACGATTTGAACTTCGAAGAAGCAAAACGTAATTTAGACTTAATTACACAAATCAAAACTGTTTCTAAAGAAATGTCTCTTAATCAAAATGTTAGTTTACATAGTACTGATAATGAAGATATTATTGGTTATCACATTAAAGATAATTTAATGGCAATCGTTATTTTCTCTTATGTTGGAGGTAAATTATTAACCAAACAACAACAAATTGTGGAAATTTATGCCAACTATGAAGAAATTTTAATTGAATATTTATTACAATATTATTATCAGACATTCAATTTACCTAAAAGATGCTACTTGAACTTAAAACGCAGCTCATTAACACAATTAACTCACGTAGTAAAATTACAGTTCATCCAACCACTAACTGGCAAACATAAAACTATCTTACAAAATGCCGCTCATAACGCCAAAAACTTTATGGAAACCAATTACTTAGTTTACAAACGACATCAAGCACAAACTACGCAAGCGTTCAATGAATTAAGGAAAATACTAAACATTGATAATCTATCACTTATCAATGTTTTTGATATCTCTAATCTGTTTAGTGATGATCGAGTTGGAGCCATGATTACACTAGAAGAAGGTAGTTTTAATAAAAATCTCTACCGTAAATTTATCATTAAAGATTTAGAAAATAACTCCGATTATGCTGCGATGTATGAAATGATTAAACGTCAATATACTAAGGTCATTACCGAACATACATTGTTGTTGCCTAATTTAATTATCGTTGATGGTGGTCTCGCTCAAATCCATGCTGCCACCAAAGCTTTATCAGAATTAAAACTTGATAAAATTATTCCCGTTATTGGTTTAGCTAAAGACCAACATCATAAAACGCATCGCATTGTTTTTCCTAATCGACCACAAATTTTGTTAGATTCTCAAACCCCGATTTACATGTTCTTATTAAACCTACAAGAAGAAGTGCATCGTTATGCCATCAATTTCTTTCGACAGCGATTCAAAAGTTCTACTTTTAAATCCATGCTTCACGAAATTCCAGGATTAGGTGAAAAATCTATTAATAAATTGCTAACTCATTATGAAAACATTGCCAATATCAAAAAAGCTAGTTTCCATGAGTTAAGCCAATATGTGAAAGAAGATATTGCCAAATTAATTAAAGAAAAATTAAAATAACAACATGAAACATCGCATCTTAGTTCTATCAGATAGCCACGGTATTAACGACTTAATGTTACGTATTATTGAAAAAGAAGCAGCCGAATTAGTTGTGCACGCTGGTGATTATTGCACTTCAATAAATACCATGAAAAAATATATTCACTACTTTGTTAATGGCAATAACGATTATGACGACAAAGATATTGAAATATTTGATTATGCTGGCTTTAAATTTCTATTAGTGCACGGCGATCAGCTTTGATCATGAGACGAAAATAAATGATACCAACGCTTAAGAAATTTAGGTAATAAACATAGCGTTGATATTGTTATTTTTGGCCATTCGCATAAAGATTTAATTGACAATACCACCAAACCTTATTTATTAAACCCTGGATCAATTACACTGCCCCGCAATAACGGTTTACAAAAAAGCTATGCCATAATTGAAATTGATAAAACCAATCTTAATTTTCAAATAAAGTACATAAAAAATTAAAACTACTCTTCCTTCATATTGCAATGACAAGTTTTTCGTAATAACCTATCTTTAATCTTATTCCCGTATAATTCAAATGTGAATGTCATTATGAAAACTAAAAATTCTACGAATCTCAAGACGGTTTTCAAGCAAACTATCCTTAGTACATTTAGTCAAATATCTACTTGAGTTTGTTTTTTAATTATCGGGGCAATTATGATGCTTACCGTTATTGTTTTACCTTTTGCTCTACCAGAAAAGGTTGGTATATCGTTTTTTCCAGAGATATTTTATCCTATTTCTTTAATGGTTGTCCTTTGGACCATTACCGCAACAACGAATGGATTAGAATTACACGAAATGACTTTTGTGTTATCACGACCAGTTAGTCGTACCACCTATATTGTTGGTAAGATTTTGGCTTCGCTAGTCACTAGTAGCTTAATGTATTTTGTTGCTCTAATTTTAATGCTAATCAATATTCTTTACTTTAAAATTAAAGTTAATTATGATGTAATTACTGGTAATAATTTAAAATGAATTATTGTCTTCTTGCCAACATTCTTAGCATGAATTTTTGGGATTGCTAGCGCCATTTTTTTCCGAACTTTTATCAAAAAAGATGCATTAATTAGTGTCATAGTGTATGTTATATGTTTATTAACCTATGAATTGTATATTATCATTTCAGTCGCTATTACTAATCAACTTAACACTACAAATGCTTATTTATTAATTCCTTCGATTGTTTTTAGTTGTCTAGCGGTTATTTTCTTTATTGGCGGCTATGTAATTTTTCAAAGAGCATATGTGAAAGTGTAGTTATCATGGCTAATTTATTACAAGTCGAACATTTATCGTTAACAATGAATAAAACCTCAATTTTAAAAGATGTCTCTTTTGAAATTGAAGAAGGTCATCTATGTGCCTTTATCGGTTCCAATGGAGCAGGTAAAACCACTACCATTAAATGTATTGTGGGTTTGTATCCGTATACCCAAGGCAAAATTACTATTAACGGTGTCAGTGCTAAAAATGCAATGAGTCATTATGCTTTAGGATATGTACCTGAAAAAGAAAATTTTCCTAAAATTAAAGTGAAGCGTTTTTTAACTAGTATGAGTGAGTTTTATCATTTAGATAAAAATAAAACTAATACTACTGTCCAAAAGCTTTATCAATTATTTCAGATTGAAGGATTTGAAAACCACCGTTTAACTAAATTATCTAGTGGACAAAAAAAGAAAATATTAATCATCCAAGCTTTAATAAATAATCCTGATATCTTGATTATGGATGAACCGACTGAAAATATGGATCCTGATGCTCGTTTGATTTTTTATGAAGTAATTAACACATTTAAAAAAATGAAAAAAACTATCTTCATTTCAACCCATAATTTGGATGAAATTCAAAAATATGCTGATGATGTAGTAATTATCAATGATGGTGAAATCAAATTCACTGGTAGTATTAAAAGTAAAGATTTATACCAAATATACGAAAGATACACTGACAATAAAAGAAACGAATCCGTGGCAAAAGAAATTAAAAAAATTACCGCTGCTGATATTTTTAATACTTCTTTGTAATTTACATACCAAACATGTATATAAGAAAATTTTTAAATCAACTGTACGGTTACTATTTGAATCAGTAAATAAAACTATAATTTATCAATTAATTTACTTAAAGCTTGACCACGATGATTGATTTTTAGTTTTTCATCATCGGTCAATTTGGACATAGTTACTTTGTATCCTGCAGGGATAAAAATAGGATCATGTGTCAAGCCGTTGTCGATATTAATAATTTTTTTGGATAATTTACCATCTAATTGCCCCATTGTTTGAATCGTTTTCTTATTAGGAAATACACAAGTTACTACGGAAATAAAATGAGCATTACGGAAAGGATCGTTCACTCCCTTAATCGCATTTAATAATTTAGTTAACTGTACTTTTCTAGTAGTATCAAGTCCACCATAACGATTGGTAAAGACCCCAGGTTTACCACCAAGAGCATCCACACAAAGACCACTGTCTTCAGCTATTGTAATGTAACCAGTATCTTTACATACTTGTTTCGCTTTCAACAAACTATTACCTGCAAATGTTTTTTGGGTTTCTTGAATTGGTCGATGATAGTTAATGTCATTTAAACTTAAAAATTGATATTTATGGCTCAGTGGTTTTAAACCATGAATAATTTGTTGAAATTTAGCAGAATTATTAGTGGCAATGACAATTTTCATAATTATTGATCCACGACGAATTCATTTCCATAAATCATCAAAATATCTCCAGCACGAGCTCCTAGTTTTTTGGCACTCTCTTCAACGCCAATGGTTTGCATTTTTTGATTATATCGAGCAATATTATCCTTCGTATCTAGTGGTATTTTATTAGTCCAATACGCCATGTATTCACTCTGCACTGCTCATTTATTTGCTTCAATTGGAACAATCTTCAAATCTTTAGCGAAATCTTTTTGCTGTTTTAATTCAATAATTTTAGTCTTGGCAGTTTTATTTAACAATTTAATTTTATTAGTTATTTGTACTGTATCAAATACATTAAATATTTCATCAACTAATTCCTTAATGCCAGTACCATTTAAAGCACTAATATGATACAATTTAGTTTTAACCACTTTTTTTAATTTAGCGAAATTGGCATGTTCATTATTAATATCACTCTTATTAGCCACAATAATAATCGGTTTGGCAAATAAAGCTTTGCTATATTTTTTTAATTCAGTATTAATTGTTTCATAAGCTTGCACAACATCTTCGTTGTCTTGAGGATTTAGCGATATTAAATGAATTAGTATGGAACAACGTTCAATGTGTTTAAGAAATTCATGACCCAAACCTTTCCCTTCGGCTGCTC